>JAYUFP010000993.1:0-2826 GCA_043738665.1 Isosphaeraceae bacterium | reverse complement strand
GCCGGCGCTCCGAGAGCAGCCTCAGGCCGTTGGGCAGGACCACGCGTTGCGGTTTGAAGTCGGTGAGCTTCGTGCCTCCCGAGGGAATGGCGAGCGAGATCGGCCGCTCGATGACCGGGGGGGCCGAGGGCCGGGGAACGCCTGGAGCGGTTTCGGCCTCGATCTCGCCGGCGCTCAGCACGGCGACTGACCGGGCGGGCTTCGGCAACGACCACCCCACCGTTAGGCCCGACTCATTCAGATAGGTTGCCGCGACGCGACGGATGTCGTCGGCGGTCACGGCCAAGGCCGCGCGGTGCTCGGCTTGCCAGGCGCGCCAGTCGTCCCAGAGGGCGACCTGCCCCAGTCCTGCCGCGAGCCCCGCGAGGTCTTCCTGCTCCCAGCGCCAGGCGGCTTCGAGCCGGTGCCTCGAGCGTTCGAGCTCCCGGGCAGTCGGCCCTTCATCGGCAAGTGCGTCGAGGATTTCTCTTAACGCCGCTTCCACGCGCGAGGTCTCGATGCCCGCCGGAGACTCGATCTGCACGAGAAACTGCCCGGCGCGCCGGGCCCCTTCCTGCGAGGCATCGACGTACGAGGCGACCCGCTCGTGCTCGACGAGAAGATCCCAGAGCCTTGAGCGTCTTCCGCAGGCGAGGAGGTCGGATAGGACGTCGAGCGCGGGGCCGTCCGCATGCCCGCGGGGGACGGAATGCCAGCCGAACAGGGCGCGCGCCACCGACTCTGACTCGGCCATGGAGAAGTCGCGGCGGCCGGTCTGCCTCGGCTCGCTCGGCGAGGGTTCCGGGCGTGGTGATTCCCCTCGCGCGATCGTCCCGAAATTGGCTTCGATCCGGTCGAGCGCTTCCTCGGGGTCGACGTCACCCACAACGACCAGGACCGCGCCGTCGGGTCGGTAGTGGAGGTGGTAGAAATCCCTCAGGTCATCGACGGTGATCTGCGAGAGGTCGTCGGGCCAGCCGAGGATCGGGTTGCGGTAGGGGTGGTGGAGGTACGAGACGGCGAGGTGCTGCTGGTCGAGCCTGCCGACGGGCGAATCCATATCCCTGGCGCGTTCCTCGACGATGATTCCGCGCTCGGATTCGACCTCTCGCGGGTCGAAATTCGCGCCCCGCATCCGGTCGGCCTCGACGGCCAGGGCGATCTCCCAGCGGTCGGAGGGGAAGGCGAACCAGTAGTGGGTGACGTCTTCGCCGGTCTCGGCGTTGGAGTGCCCTGCGGCGATGAAGGCAAGGCGGTCGATCTGGCCTTTCGGGAACCGCTCCGTCCCCTTGAAGAGCATGTGCTCGACGAAATGGGCCAGGCCGGTTTTTCCCGGGGGCTCATTGAACGACCCGACGGGATAATACAGGTCGCAAACGACGACGGGCGCGTGACTTCGGGGCAGCACGAGGGCCTTGAACCCGTTGGCCAGCGACCGTTCAAAGACCGGAAGGTCTCCCACCCAGGCGGGTGCCGGGCGGGCGGTCAAGCGTCGGGCCATGGTCTGCCCCTCTTTCTTATTCGAGTTTTTCAAGCAAGCACGTCGGAGACGCCCGGCCGAACCGATACCGGCCCTTGGAGGCTCGGTGTCGGGATTGGGGGGGCGTAAGAGTCTCGTGGACGTCAGGGGCGCGGAGCGAGCGCGTCGCCGTCCTGAATATTATCGTCCCTAAGTCGGCCGACGATCGCAAGGCCGATACCGGGAGATAGGAGGATTGCAAGGACCGTCCTTCTCCCCCCGGGGGAGAAGGGATGATGTCGCCGTTTGCAATCCTCACTGTACCGGGATACGGGATCAGCGAGCGAAACCTCGAAACCTCGCGCGGAGCGACTTTTCATTCGCACCCGACTCTTCGGGTAACCGATCTAAAGAGTGATTGTCGTTTCGGCCCGGAAAAAGGATCTCCGACCGACGACTCCGACAAATCGGACGGGGAGGGAGGCGAGGATGGCGAAACATCGTTGCATTGGGGATCGGGTGTCACTCCCCGCGATCGGCTTGCTTGCGTGTTTGATCGCAACACCTTTGGCCCACGCTCAACACCACCTGGCCCCGACCCGGGAGGCTCTTGCCTGCCAGGTGCCCATGGCGCCTTGCGTGGGTGAGGGGTCCTGGACGTGGACACGGAGCCCCGAACAAGAGCGGCGGACTTCCGCGGCGCTCTACAACCGTTACTGCATCCGTTGTCACGGCGTCGATGGCCGGGGAATCTGGGATATTCCCGACGTGCCCAACTTCGCCGACTCGACCTGGCAGGACAGCCGCTCCGACGCCTATCTCGCCCAGGTCTTGCACTTCGGGCGAGGCGCGGTCATGCCCCCGTTCCGCGGCACGCTGACTTACGACGAGTATTACGGACTGGCGCGACACCTCCGCACCTTCGACCCCAGAAATCAAGTGCCCCGCCCAGTCTCCGTCGGCGGCTCAGGCGCGGGAACCCCCGTGAAGCCTGCCGCGGCATCGACGATGGCGCCGGCCGCGTCCTTGACGCGGGACGCTTCGGTCCGGACCGCCGCGCTGATGCCGTCCCCTGACCAACCCAGCCCGCCAAAAGCGGCGCTTTCGACACGACTCAAGTCCGTGTTCGGAGCGCGAACTCCGCGCTGACACGAAAAGAAGTGCCCGCCTTGATGGCCCCCACCCCATACGCCCGGATCATTCCGGGCGTGTTTTTTTCCCCGAAGTCTTCCATTCCGAAAGGGTTGTAAAGCGTTATTCCTTCTTTCGGCAAAAGCCTGTTCACCGAAGGAATCGACATAACCGATACCAACAACAATCAGGCGCTATCATTATCGACGCCGAATTCCGACCCCCCCGTCGTCGGCGATCCCCACGCCTTCCAGACT
>JAYUFP010000992.1:0-2831 GCA_043738665.1 Isosphaeraceae bacterium | reverse complement strand
CGAGGCGCTTTCGATGTTCCTCAAAGCGTACATGGAGACGAAGCGCGGCAATCGCCTCGCGATCATCGACCCCGAGGGCCGGCAAACCGTCGAAGTCGCCAGTCCTGCGTTGAGCCAGGTCGAGTGGGCCTTGTTCAGGCGCAGCATCAAGCTGAGCACTGCGGCGGCGAAGAAGGTGAGGCGGATGACCGAGCGTCCAGCCGCGCCCACCGCAGCCCTACGCAAGGCGATGGCCCGACGGCGGAGGACCGCCTGACGGACCTGCTCTGCGTCCCGATCACCGACGAGGATGCCGCGAGCGACTTCGACTGCGGCGTTCCCGCCCTCAACACGTACTTCCACAAGCGCGCCGTTTCGAACGACCGCCGCGGCCTCGGCAAGACCTACGTGCTGCACGGCTCCAGCGCCGGCCAGTCGGTGCTTGGCTTCTACACGCTCAGCATGGCCGACGTGGAGACGGCGACGCTGCCGCGCAAGCACCGTAGCAACGTCCCGACCCATCCTCTGCCGGTCGCGCTCATCGGCCGCCTGGCGCGCGACATGCGGGCCAAGGGCCAAGGCGTAGGCGAGACCCTGCTCGTGGATGCATTCCGTCGCATCCTTCCGGCGGCGTCCATCCTGGGCTGCTTCGGCGTCATCGTCGATGCGAAGGACGCTGACGGTGTGACCTTCTACCGGCGTTACGGTTTCGAGGCCTTGCCGCCCGAGCGCTACCCGCGTCGGATGTTCATCGCGATCGACACGGTCCGCGCCGCAAACTGAAGCGCTCTGACGCTCCCGCCCTTCGCTGTGGCCATTTTCTCCGCGTACCGGCCGAGTACGCCCGCCACGGCAATAATCCCTCTCGCCACGGTTTGACGGCTTCTAGCGCTTTGGCAATCCTTGTCGCGAGGCTTCTTCGGTCGCGTGCGCCTCTGCAGGCAACTCGCCGTGATCCATCAGGTGAGACAGCCAGCGAAAATAGCCTTCAGCCAGGAATATGTCGTCGCGCAGCGTGGCCGTCGCGCCGGTCTTGTCGGCCGTTCTCATGATGAACTCGGTTCTGGCTTTGGCCAAATCGAGTGCGCGGGCAAGAAGCAACTCTCGCCGCCTAGCTCGGCGCTCGAGGTGCGCCGCGAGCATTTGCAATCCGGCGGCGACGGCGGAGCCGACTACCGCGGAGGTGATGATGGCGATAAGCATCGGATGGTCCGGCATTGTCTTTCGACGGTACACGCTGCCCTTGCGCAGCGATAGACGCCACCGGAGAGCGGCCGACGCAGGTCAAAAACCGATGATTCGCGGGGAGCGAATTTTCCCAAGCTTGATGGGCGTAGTGCCTCGCAGCACGAATCTCTTGCTGGTGTTCGCCGGTATCCCATCGGCGAGGAACGCTGTACCGGGAGTAGCTCCGTTTGGAGTGAGAGGGTAGCTCGCCGTGCTGTTCAATGGCTGTAGTTCGACGCCGAAGGCAATGCTCGCCAGGTCAGAGGGCGTGTCGTTGTGCACTTCGACTACCAAGCACCAGTGAAAATGGGGATCAGCTATCTCGACGGAGGAAAGGGGACACCCTCCCACGTAGTCGACCCGGGTCGTGCCGGGCACTCTGGATCGCATCCCCGCTGCGCGCTCCCTCTTGGTAGCCTCGATGGCGTCGGCGATGGCCTTGTCGTAGGGGGCCGATGACCGCGGCTGCTGAGACGAGGAAGAGGTTAGCGCAGCCAATCCCAATATGAGGAGCACGAGCACTACTGCCGAACCGAACACCATGAGGATACCGCCGGACAATGGCCCCGGATTGTCGGCTCGCCGCTCTCGCGCCATCCATTCGTCGATGCGTTTCTCAGTCCCTTCCGACTCTTTCTTCTTCTGATCCTCGGTCTTGCTTTCTTTGGCTTCCGCCTCGGCTCTCGCCCTTGCCATCCTAGCGACTGCCGCCTCTCTCTCCGCTTGGGCCCTCCTTTCCTCCTCGGCCTTTCGCTGTGCCTCAACTCTGCCCTTTTCCGCCTTCTTGGCGGCGCCCGCTTCTCTCGACTTCACCTTGCTGCCGGCGATCCCGCCAACGACGGCGCCGACTGCGGCGCCAACCGGCCCGCCCCACAATCCGCCAGCGACAGCACCGGCTACGACACCGGCGGCGGCCTTGGACTTCGGAGGGGGCTGTACCGGAGCAGGAGTGCGGAGGACCTCAGCGCAACTCACCGCTCTTGCCCGGCACTGTCGCGCAGCTGCCAGGGTTGCGACGGCCTCCGCATCAGTCTTAGCAAGGGCCGCACTCAGAGGCGCGCGCCCGGCCGAGAGCACAAGTGCGAACAACTCGGAGGCGTACCAACCCTTCGATTCCCTTTCACGCTGATCACGCTCCCGGCGTAACTCCTCCTCAGATTTTGAAGCCTTTTCGCAGAAGTCTCGGACAGCTTCCGCGTCGGCCTCGCCGCGCAACCAGCTTTCAGCGGTCGCGACGAGGAGGGTGGGCAAACTGCGTGCATTTTCTGGGAGCAAAGAAGCGGTCTCGCGGGCGATGTTGATCGCGGAGTTGACGATGGCCTTGCGAGCCTCTGTCCGTCTTGGGTCCTCGGTTCTAGAGGAGAGGACCTTGTACGCTTCGGAAACCCGCTTGAAGGTCTCCTCCGCGATCTTGTTGCCGGGGTTCCGGTCCGGGTGACACCACTGAGCAGCTTGGCGATAGGCGCGCTTGATGTCTTCGTCGGAAGCACCGGTGGTGAGTCCGAGAACCGAGAGGGCGTCCGACCGTTACGGCGCAGGCTGATCGGTGCTTTCCAGGGCCGAGTTGGTCCAAGTGTTTGAGGGGATCTCCCTCGGCAGCGAAGCCCTCACCATCACGCAGTCGG
>JAYUFP010000991.1:0-2834 GCA_043738665.1 Isosphaeraceae bacterium | reverse complement strand
GCCGACGTCGCCTCGCGATGAGAGGTTGAGACTGCGCCCTGGACAAAGGACGTCGAGCGATATCGACCTGGTAGGGAAGGACGACGCGATGGACCGAGCTAACGCCCCTGATGAGTCGTTAGGATACGCGGCGGCAACCGCATCAAGGCAGGCATCGATGCTTCCGAGCCGGGTTCAGGCGAAAGCGACCCTGGAATCCGTCCTGGGACACGAGGACGGACCCGTCTTGTTGACCGGCGAGGCCGGGGTCGGCAAGACCTGGCTCCACCGACAGACCCGTGCGAGTTTCCCGGATTCGTATCGCTGGCTCGAAGTGGACATGAGTGCGTCAGTCGACCCGGTCGAATTTCAGCGCCTGATCCTCCAAGGGTTGGGATATGAGGCGAACGCGGGGCTGGCCGAAGGCCGCGGGCTGATCGCCGACCTGCTCATCGACGCCTCCGCAAGCGCCGAACGTTGGGTTCTGGTGCCGGAAGAGGCCCACAACACCACGCCCGCGGTTCTCGAAGAAGTGCGGATTTTGGGCAACCGGCTCGGCAAGCACGACGGTTTCGCCGGGATCATGCTGGTCGGTCAGAACCCCTTGATCCGCCACCTCACCGCCAGGACGAACGCCCCGATCGCGTCTCGCCTCGCCGGCCGCGTCCACCTTCGCGCTTTGACCGTGGACGAGTTCGGGGAGTGGGTCCGCGACCTGGAGCCCGACCGTTCCATCTCCGACGCGGATATCGAACAGCTTCATCGCATGCTTGCCGGGAACCCCCGGCGTTACCTCGTCGAGACCCGTCAGGCCCGAAAGCCTCGAACGGCGATCGAGCGAGAGGATCGTCCGGGCCTGTTCGACGCGGCCCGGAAGGTTGCAATCAATGACCCCAGTCCTGCCGCCCCGTCGCGGAGCTGGGACGTCCCCCCAGTGATCCCGGCGAAACCGCCGCTGGAAGTCGCCGACGAGATGATCGAGGTGGGGTGGGACGCGAGCTCCGAACTCTCGACCCTACCTGAAGATCGGAACGTTCGGTTCGACGAGGCCCACACCGAGAATCGTCTCCCGCCCGGGACTGCGGCGGCCGAGTCTGAAGAACGGATCAACGACCACTACGCGGCGCTCCAGGCCTGGTCCGAATGGGCGCGGAACCAGGGGCGGGAACCCGTCACCTCGACCATCGTCGCCGAGACGATCGATGTCGCCGACCACGACCTCGAAGACGACGAGACGTTCATTGACGAAGAATCCGCATGGACTCCAGTCGCCGCCCCGGCGGAGACAAGATCGGAGTCGCCACAGCCGTTCGCCCCATTTAGCCAGCTCTTCTCGAAGCTCAAGGAGCCTCGCGAATCAATCGGTTGAACCGCGTGACGGGCCGACCGACACCAGTGGAAATTAGGGCGCATCGGTCGGATCGTCCGGACCCGGGAGAGCGCTTTCTCGGGGGAATCTCATGATCCAGTCCGGGCAAACTGTGCGGGTTTCACCAGTTTCGAGTGATGAAACAACGGCACGAGGACCGAACAATTCGATAGTGACCCACGATGTCTGAGACTTAAAAAGGCGTCAAGGGTCGCCGCCGTTCCAGAAGCAGGTGCCGCCGCGCGTCGAAAAACTGGTGCTCCCAGTTAACCCTTCTTTCCCGAGGAGGGCGGCAACGGCGGCAAACCCAGTCCGTTAAGCCCGCTAAGGCTTGGTCGGACCGGGAGCCCTCGAGGCGGCACCTGCTTTTTTCTTCCCGCCCCGCCCCGCCTCGCCTCGCCTCTCGTTTCGCCGATCGGTCCTAACCTCAGGCGACGTCGAACTCCCGGACGGTCACGTAGAGTTCCTGGCAGGTCTCGGCGATCTTCTCCCCCAGCCCCTGATGCTTGCTTTCGAGCTGGGCGGAATACATCGACAGAACCTTACACAAGAACGTGCCGTGGCATGAATCCGTCTCGTTGTCGAGCTGGTCGAGCGACTCCTCGATCTGGTCGGCGAGGTAGAGCAGGAACTGGGCCTGACCTTTGACCTCGGCCAGGGTCGTTCGCAATTCCGGGGAACAGACGGCGGTTCCCGCGGGTCCGTGACCCCGGGAATCGTCGGCCGAGCCGGTCTCCCGGCTGACCGTGAAGGCGCTCCCGAGTGCGCCGCGGTTGGCATGGCTCATTCGGCGTCTCCGTTCCGGTCGGACGCCGTGCCGGCGTTCAGGGTCGCGTCCAGGACATTGCAGAAGTCGCTGACGAGCCGCATGTTCTCGCACTCGGACGAGAGGTTCGAGGCGTGCATCTCGATCAACTGTTTGATGAAAATCCGGGTACCCGCGTCAGACTCGTCATGAAAACGGTCGACGTCGGCCACGGCCGCCCGCACGAGGTAGTCCATGAACTGGAGCTTGCCCCGAATCGAGACGCAAAGCTTTTCAAGCGATGCCGTCTCGGAAACCCTGGGTGTTGCGGTGAGTTGGGACATCCGTATCGTCTCTCCACAGGCTTGAGGGTTCGTAACCCGAGGGGGCCGTCCCGCCAGTTTCGTCGAAGATTACCGGAAGACACCTCTGACGAGGCCAGGCAACGGCCATTCCTCCGCGAAACTGCGAGAACATTAACGTTCTCTTTCGGGTTCTGCAAGCAGGATTGGCCGAAATTGCCCGCTTTGACGCCAGAAAGATTAAAGTCGGCCTTAGAAAACCGGATTGTCAAAGAGTAAACCGTGCGGAGATGACGAAGGACAGATGTCGGATGACGGATGTCGGATGTCGGATGACGGATCAGCCTTACGAAACCCGATGACTCATGATGGATTGCGGGGTGGTGACCTGATAGACCGGCTCGGGTGCCACGGGTTGTACCCAACCCGTGTGCCGTAA
>JAYUFP010000990.1:0-2835 GCA_043738665.1 Isosphaeraceae bacterium | reverse complement strand
CCGGGCCAGGGATCGTCGTGGGCAAAAGTGGCGAGAGCCTGCTCGTCTCGCTCGTGGCCGGGGTCGAGCCGGAGCGGAGGATGCCCGCGAAAGGTGACCCGCTCTCCGCGCAAGAGATCGGCCTGATCCGGGGCTGGATCGACCAGGGGGCGAAATGGCCGGAGGGCTTCAGCTTCGGATTTCGGAAGGCTTCGATTGCCCTCGGGAAGCCCAAGGTGCCTCCTGAAGTTCCGGGCTCGATTCTCGAGAGTCCGATCGACCGATTCATCCAGGCCTACGCCGCCAGGAATAAGATCGAACTCAAATGGTTCGGCACGGACCACGACGATGATCGGATCGATCAAGCCGAACGGACCTTCGCACGCCGCGCCTCGCTCGATCTGGTCGGCCTGCTCCCGACTCCCGAAGACCTCCAAGGTTTTATCCTCGGCGCGCGGCCGACGCACGCGGAGGCGTGGGTTCTCGGTCGACTCGATGACCCGCGTGAATACGCCGACCACTGGCTGAGCTTCTGGAACGACGCGCTTCGCAACGCCTACAAAGGGCCGGGATTCATCGACGGCGGCCGGAAGACCATTACGCCATGGCTTTACCAGTCGCTCTTCGACAATAAACCTTACGATGTGTTCGTCCGTGAACTGATTGATCCTGTGCCGGGCGCGGAGGGGTTCACCAAGGGGATCGTGTGGAGGGGCGTGGTCAACGCCAGCCAACTCCCCCCGGTTCAGGCGGCTCAGAACGTCTCGCAGGTTTTCCTGGGGACCAATCTCAAATGCGCGAGCTGTCACGACAGCTTCGTGAACCACTGGAAGCTGACCGATGCGTACGCACTCGCCAGCGTGTTCAGCGAAAAGCCCCTGGAACTGAATCGCTGCGACAAGCCGACCGGCAAGGCGTCCGCCGTGGCGTTCATCTATCCCGAACTCGGCACGATCGACGCCTTGGCCCCGCGCGCCACTCGGATGAAGCAACTTTCCGAGATCATGGTGAAGCCGGAAAACGGGCGGTTCGCTCGCACGATCGTCAACCGACTCTGGGCTCACATGATGGGTCGAGGGCTGATCGAACCTCTCGACGACATGGACCAGGCCCCCTGGGACCAAGACCTCCTCGACTGGCTCGCCGCCGACTTCGTGGAACACCATTACGACATCAAACACACTCTCAAGGAAATTTGCCTGAGCACGGCTTACCACCTGAACGGAATCGGTGCGCCGCAACCTTCCGACCGCCGCCCTTATGTCTTCCGGGGGCCGTACATCAAGCGAATGACCGCCGAACAGTTCGCCGACGCCGTGTCAACGCTCACGGGAGTCTGGCCGAAGGCGAGCGGCGACATGATCAGGGTCGACGGGCGAGGGCAGGGGGGGCAGATCGCCGCAGTCCGTAAGACGGTCGGCGATGAAAAGCTCGTCGAGGTCCGTGCGGCCCTCACTTTCGACGACCCACTCCAGGCCGCACTCGGTCGTTCGAACCGCGAACAGGTCGTGACCCGTCGCGACGGGATCGCCACGACCTTGCAGGCCCTTGAACTGACCAACGGCACGACCCTCGACGAGACGCTCAAGGCCGGGGCCGCGCGATGGCTTGCCCGTTCCAAGAAAGACGAAGACACGGACTGGCTCGTCATCCTCTGGTGGTCCGCGCTTGGTCGCGACCCCTCCAAAAGCGAACGTGCCGCCGCGCTCGAACTCGTCGGCCAACCCACGACGCTTGAGGGCGTTCAGGATTTATTGTGGTCGTTGACGATGCTCCCCGAATTCCAGCTCATCCCGTAATCGACGGAGCGGAGACCCATGACACGCCGCGACCACTCCCGCCGCGTCTTCTTACAGACCGCCGGCGCCGCGACCCTTGCCGCGTTGACCGGCCCGGGGCCGCGACCACTGCGCGCCGACGAGATCGACCGTACCGTCCGCAAGTCGCAGGTCGACTCGGTGATCGTCCTCTGGATGGCCGGGGGCATGGCGAGCACCGAGACGTTCGATCCGAAACGACACACGCCGTTCACGCCGGGGATGAAGGCCAAGGACGTCGCCTCGACGTTCCCCGCCGTCCCCACGATCGTCGATGGCGTGAAGTTTTCCGAAGGCCTGGAAAAGATCGGCCAGGTGTTTGATCGCGGCACATTGATCAAGTCGATGCAGGCCGCCGACCTCGGCTCGATCCTCCACTCGCGGCACCAGTACCACTGGCACACGGGTTACGAACCCCCTGTGAACGTCGCCGCGCCCCACATCGGGGCATGGATCGCCCACGCCCTCGGGCCGAGGAACCCGGCGGTTCCCGCTTATATCGACATCGGTCAGCCCTACGCCGGCAACGGCGAGGCCGAGGAGCTGAAGGCGTTTCAGACCGGGGGAGTGCTCGGGAGCGAGTTCGGCCCGTTTCGAGTCCCCGACCCCGCCCAGGCCATCACCGCGGTTCGGCCTCCCGCCGGAATGACGGAATCGCGGTTCCGGAACCGTCGTGCCGCGTACAAGAAACTCCTCGCCGCCAGTCCCATCGGCACGCACGGGGCGGACTATCAGCGCGAATCCTTGGTCCGTTCCCTCGAAAACGCGGACAGGCTTCTGAATTCCGAAGCCGCCAAGGCGTTCGACCTCTCGCTCGAACCGAAGGCGAGTTTTGACGCCTATAACACCGGCAAGTTCGGCCAGGGGTGTTTGCTCGCGCGTCGGCTGGTCGAGGCGGGGGCCCGCTATATCGAGTTGACCACCGAATATGTGCCGTTCCTTTACTGGGATACCCACGACAACGGCCATACCCGGCTCGTCGACCTCAAGAAGCAGATCGACGCGCCGATCGCCCGACTGGTCCTCGACCTGGAACAGC
>JAYUFP010000989.1:0-2838 GCA_043738665.1 Isosphaeraceae bacterium | reverse complement strand
GCGTCGTGGAAGGGTCCGAAGGGCTGGACGCGGCACTCGACCAGGCGAGGCGCGAAGCCGGCACGGCGTTCGGCGTCCCCGACGTCTTCCTCGAGAAGTTCATCCGCAAGGCCAAACATATCGAAGTCCAGCTTCTTGGGGACACGCACGGCAACCTCGTCCACCTCCACGAGCGCGACTGCTCGCTCCAGCGGCGGCACCAGAAGATCATCGAGATCGCCCCGGCCTACAACCTCGATCCCGCGCTCCGTTCGGCGATCTGTGACGCCGCCATAAAGATCGGCCGGCACGTCGGCTTCGTGAACGCCGGGACCGTCGAGTTCCTGGTGGACGTCGAGACCGGTAAGTTCTTCTTCATCGAAGTGAACCCGCGGATCCAGGTCGAGCACACCGTCACCGAGGTGGTCACCGGCATCGACCTGATCAAGGCCCAGATCCTCATTGCACAGGGAGTGCCGCTCTCGGACCCTGAGATCAATATCGCCGGACAAGACTCCGTCCGCGTCCTCGGCTACGCCTTCCAGTGCCGCGTGACGACCGAAGACCCCGCGAACAAGTTCACTCCCGATTATGGGCGGATCACCCATTACCGCTCCCCCGGAGGTCTGGGAATCCGGCTCGACGGCGGCACGGCGATTACCGGTGGGATCATCACGCCGTTTTATGATTCGTTGCTGGTGAAGATGACCGCGAGCGGCAATCGGTTCATCGACGCCGCCCGTCGGATGGAGCGGGCACTCCAGGAATTCCGGGTCCGCGGAGTCAAGACGAACGTCCCGTTCCTGATCAACGTGGTGAACCACCCCGACTTCCAGCAAGGGCTCTGCACGACGCGGTTCATCGATGAGACGCCCGACCTCTTCCGGTTCCCCGTGCGGCAGGACCGCGCCACGAAGATGCTCACGTTCGCGGCGGAAGTCACCGTCAACGGCTTCCCGGGAGTGACCCGCCCTTCGGCGTTTATCGGGCCTATCGAGCCGGCCCCGCCCGCGTTCACGCACGGCTCCGCGATTCCCGACGGCTCGCGACAGCTCTTCAAGACGCTCGGCCCCGAGAAGTTCTCGAGGTGGGTCCGCGATCAGAAGCAACTGTTGCTCACGGATACGACGTTCCGGGATGCTCACCAATCATTGCTGGCGACCCGCGTTCGGACCCGCGACATGCTCCGCCTGGCCGACGCGTACGCACGCGTCTGCCCGAAGATGTTCTCGATCGAGATGTGGGGCGGGGCGACATTCGATACGTCGATGCGTTTTCTGAAGGAAGACCCCTGGGAACGCCTGGTTCAGCTCCGAGAGAAGATCCCCAATATCCTCTTTCAGATGCTCCTCCGCGGCTCCAACGCGGTGGGTTACACGAGCTACCCCGACAACGTCGTGAAGGCGTTCGTGAAGGAGTCGGCCGACGCGGGGATCGATCTGTTCCGCGTGTTCGACTCGCTGAACTGGGTGCCCAACATGGAGGTCGCCCTCGAAGCCGTCCGCGAGGCCGGGATGCTCTGCGAGGCGTCGATCTGCTACACGGGGGACATACTCGACCCCAAGCGGCCAAAGTATGACTTGAAATACTATGTGAGCATGGCAAAGGCCCTGGAAAAGCTCGGGGCCAACCTGATCGCCATCAAGGACATGTCGGGCCTCTGCAAGCCTTACGCGGCCGAGAAGCTGATCAAGACGCTCCGCGAAGAGGTCGGGCTGCCGATTCACTTCCACACCCACGACGCGGGCGGAATGCAGGCCGCGAGCGTCCTGAGAGGGGCCGAGGTGGGGCTCGACGTGGCCGACGGCGCTGTGGCATCGATGTCGGGACTCACTTCGCAGCCGAGCTTAAACGCGATCGTCGAGGCCTTGCGGTTCACGGATCGGGATACCGGCGTGGACCACAGCGCACTCATCGACGTGAGCCGTTACTGGGACGAGGTCCGTAACCTCTATGCCCCGTTCGAAACGGGCCTGCGCGCCCCCTCCGCCGAGGTTTACGCCTACGAGATGCCGGGCGGACAATACACCAACCTTTTCCAGCAGGCGAAGGCCCTGGGCCTGGCCGCGCGCTGGCCCGAGGTCTGCACGACGTATGCGGAGGTCAACCTACTCTTTGGCGACATCGTCAAGGTGACGCCGACTTCGAAGGTCGTCGGCGACATGGCCTTGTTTCTGGTCGCCAACAACCTTCGCCCCGAGGACACGGTCGACCCCGACCGCGAGCTCGCCTTCCCCGAGAGCGTCGTCGAGCTCTTTGAAGGCCGGCTCGGCCAGCCCCCCGGCGGATTCCCGAAGGTGCTCCAGGAGCGCGTCCTGAAAGGTCGTCCCGCGATCACCGAGAGGCCCGGCCAAAAACTCCCCCCCGCCGACCTCCAAGGGGCCGTCGAAAAAGCATCGGCCCTACTGGGCAGGCCCGCGACCCTTCGCGACGGCCTGAGCTACTTGCTGTATCCCCGCGTCTACCCGGACCTTGCGGCCCATGAACGCGCCTATTCCGACACGTCGATCTTGCCGACCGCGATGTTCTTCTACGGACCCGACTCCGGGGTCGAGAACTTTGTCGAAATCGAGCCGGGCAAGACCATGATCGTGAAACTGTCGACGATCGGCGACGCACACGCCGACGGCAAACGCACGGTTTTTTTCGAACTTAACGGGCTCCCACGCGAGATCGAAGTGGCCGACCGGACGCTCGCCTCGGCCGTCCGGGAGACCCCCAAGGCCGACCCCAATGACCCCTGCCAGATCGGCTCGCCCCTGCCGGGCCTAGTGGTCGGCGTCGGAGTGAATGTCGGTGACCCGGTCAGGAAGGGGCAGAAACTCCTCTCGATCGAAGCCATGAAGATGGAAACGACTC
>JAYUFP010000988.1:0-8693 GCA_043738665.1 Isosphaeraceae bacterium | reverse complement strand
TCCGAAAGAGTGATAGTCATGAGCGTTCCGACCGCCGCAACGGCCGTTCGACCCGCCGCCAACGCGTCGTGGACTCCCAACCCCAAGCCCCTCCCCCCCCTGCCCGCGGGGTGGAGCTCGATCACCCGGGCGTTCGTGACAATCGCCCGCGCCCAGCCCGGCAAGACCGCGATGGCCGATAGCACCAAGGTTTCTCTGACTTACGGCGAAACCCTGCTTCGCGCCACCGTCCTAAGCCGGGTCTTGAAGCGGGTCCTTGGCCCTGAGCCCTATGTAGGTCTGTTGCTGCCCCCCTCGGTCCCCAGCGCCGTGGCGAACCTTGCGGTCATGCTGACCGGCAAGATCCCGGTCAATTTGAATTACACCGCGAGCCAATCGCTCGTCGATTCGTCGATCGCCCAGTGCAAGATCAAGCACGTCCTGACCTCGCCCAAGCTCCTCGACAAGATCGGCATGAAGCCCGACGCCGACCTGATCTTCCTCGAAGACCTCCGCGAAAAGGTCACCGGCGCCGACAAGGTCTTCGGGGCGTTCGTCGCCAAGGTCGTCCCGATCGGCATGATGGGTGCGTTCCTTCCGGGCCTGCACGGCGACAACCTCGACGCCGTCGCCACCGTGATTTTCACGTCAGGTTCGACGGGCGATCCCAAGGGCGTCGTTCTCTCGCACCGGAATGTGCTCAGTAACATCCATCAGATCAACAACCATCTGAATCTACTACCCGAGGAAGTGGTACTCGGCATTCTGCCGTTCTTCCACTCGTTCGGGTTCACCGTCGCGATTTGGACGGTGCTTTGCCTCGGAAAAAAGGTCGTCTACCACATTAATCCGCTCGACGCCCGGATCATCGGCGACCTCTGCCAGAAACACGGCGTAACCATGATCGCGGGTTCGCCGACCTTCATGCGAACGTACATCAAGAAGTGCCCGAAGGAGCAGTTCAAGACGTTGCAGCACATGCTTCTGGGAGCCGAGAAGCTCAAGCCCGAGCTCTGCCGGGAGATTATCGACACGATCAACGTCGCCCCGCTGGAAGGTTACGGCACCACGGAGCTTTCTCCGGTCGTGGCGGTGAACGTGACGCATGACCTGACGCTCGCCGACGGCCGAAAGGTTCCCGGCAACCGGCTCGGCACGGTCGGGATGCCGGTTCCCGGCACGGAGGTCAAGACGATCGACCCCGAGAGCGGCGACGACCTCCCCCGGGGGACGACGGGCTTGATCCTGATCCGCGGGCCGCAGGTGATGGTCGGCTACCTGAACAAACCCGAGGCGACGGCGGCCGTCGTCAAGGACGGCTGGTACAACACGGGCGACCTGGGGTATGTGGATGACGACGGGTTCTTGCGGATCACCGATCGTTTGAGCCGGTTCTCGAAGATCGGCGGCGAGATGGTTCCGCACATGGGGATCGAGACGGCGATCCAGAACGCGGCGGGAACGGCCGAGCCCTGCGTCGCCGTGACCGCTCTGCCTGACCCGAAGCGCGGCGAACGGCTGTTCGTCGTGTATACGCCGGAAATGTCAGCGTCCCCCGAGGTCGTCTACAAGACGCTGATGGCCGGCGGGATGCCCCGGCTCTGGATCCCTTCGGCCGAGGATTTCATTCCGGTCGAACAGATTCCGATTCTGGGAACAGGCAAGGTCGACCTCCGTCGCCTCAAGCAGATCGCGTCTGAACGGACCAAAGCGTGACGGCCCGGGAGTGTTTCGGCATGCCTCCGCTTTGAGTCCAGAAGGTTTGCCCCGGTCTTTGACACGACCCCGTTCCCGATCCGGCGGTTCGTTCGGTCGTAACCGACGGGTCGCCAAGCCGCACTCTATAAGGGATTTAACCCGCGTGCCGACGCTTTCCGGTTTCCGGGCTTCTCCGAGTCGATTAGAATACACTGATAGCACGCGAGCTTGAGTGCGGAATCGGAGCATGCCATGGAGGTTGTCCTGCGGGTCACGTCGGGCCCGCAATCCGGAAAGGTTCAAACCTTCGAGGGACGCGGATCGTACCTCGTCGGCCGTTCGCCGAGCGTTCCGTTCTCGTTGACGGAAGACCGGCTCCTCTCCCGAGAGCATTTCCGGCTCGACGTCCACCCTCCGCTCTGCGAGCTTGTCGACCTGGGAAGCACCAACGGCACCAAGGTGAACGGCCTCCGCGTTGACCGCAGTAGGCTGCGCGACGGCGACACGATCTTCGCCGGAGACTCGACGATCGCCGTCGAGGTGACTGAGTCGCTCGACGGCGACCTTCCCCCGATCCGCTGCGCGGGCTGCGGCACCGACGTCCCCGTCGGCACGATCACGGCGGTGAGCCGTCACCACTGGGTCTGCGAATCTTGTGACGCCCAGAGATCACGGTTTCCCCGGACTCACCCGGATTACCTGATCGAGAAACAGCTCGGCACCGGCGGGATGGGAGAGGTCTTCCTTGCCCGCCAGCTCTCGAACAACCGGCTCGTCGCGATCAAGATGATGGTTCCCACGGGAGGGGCTCCCGAGAAGGCCAAGGAATACTTCCGTCGCGAAATGTCGGTCCTGAAAGACTTGCTGATGCCCGACGGCCAGTGCCACCCGGCGATCGTGGCGTTTTACGACATCTTCGAGGTCGAGGGCCAGTTCCAGCTCGTCATGGAATACGTCCCCGGTAAGAACGCGCTGGAGTGGATCTCGGACCTGAAGGAACCCCTGCCGATCGCGACGGCCGTGCGTCTGGGTCGTCTCCTGCTCTCGGCGCTCGAATACGCGCACGGCAAGGGGTACGTCCACCGTGACGTCAAGCCCTCGAATCTTCTGGTCTGGGGACCGATCGCGAAGCCGAAACTCAAGCTTTCGGACTTCGGGTTGGCGAAAAGCTTTCGCGAGAACGCGGGGTTCGTCGGCCTGACCCGACAGGGAGACGTGGGAGGCTCCGTCGGGTTCATATCCCCCGACCACATCCGCGACTTCGGCGACCTCAAGGAGCCCGCCGACATCTACAGCACGGCCGCGACGCTCTATTACCTTTTGACCTTGCGCTACCCGTTCTTCGACTTCGACCCCTTCAAGGCCGATGCTTACACGATCATTCTCGAAAACCCCGCGATGCCACTCCGAGCCCTCCGGAACGACGCGCCCGAAGGCCTGGAACGGGTCCTTGCCAAGGCCCTTGAGAAAGACCCGCGCGACCGCTGGAAGTCCGCCGCCGCCATGTCGTTCGCGCTCCGGCCGTTCGTGGGGCCTTCCGCTTGAGCAAAGCGGCAAGCGGTCACTTGTAAAACAACGTCCACCGTCGCGGCGGTAATGACCTGGGACGGGGACGTTGCCTCGTGTTAAGGGCGTTGCTCAAGCCGACCGCTCGTTTACTTCGGCTCGGAAAACTCCTCGGCGTCGACCTTGTCGAGGATCTTGAATTCCAGAACCTCCGACTCCATGAATCGTTCTCCGTCCCGTTTGATTAACGACTTCGTGGCCCTTTTGATCCCGTTCATTTCCTTGAAGTCGGAGTAGGTCGACTCCTGGACGACCTCTTCCCCTTGGAAGTTGAAGACCTTCGCGACGATCTTCACGGGAAGGCTGGATTCCTTGTCGAAAAAGATCGTGAGGTCTTTGCCTTCGGGAGTGGTCACCTTGACCACCGAGGCGGGCTTGTCGCCGACCTTCTCATCGGCCCCTGAGTCAAGCTTGACGCCCTTGGCTTTAAGGGGTAGGAGCAAAGTCGAGGTCACCTGGAGGTAGAGATTCCATTTCTCTCGGTCGAGTGCTTCCCCGTCAAGCTCCATGGTATTGTCGCCGAATTGCCGCCAGCCCTTCCCGCCGTTGAGTACGGTTACACCCTTGACGGTGTTGCCATTGAAATCCCCTTCGAATTCGGAGCGAAGGTGGTCGAGTCCCTGGATCACCGTGCGACCCTTCATCTGATTGTCCGCGCCGTTAAACGTGATCGTGGCCTTGGTTTTCCAGGAGACGGCCTTGGCCTTGCTCAGGGCGTCTTCGCCGCCGGCGGCCTTGATCGCCTTGTCGATGATTTCCTTGGCGGCCTTTTCGTCGGCAAAGGCTCGACCGCCGACCCCGGTCAGGATCGCGGACACGAGCGCCGCGGAGAGGATACGATTCATCAGGTGGCTCCACTTCGAAGAGGAATCGGTGCGGACAGAAGTCAGGCTGCCGTTAGCCTTCAGCGAGTTCGAGTAAAAGCTCGCGATATTCTGTCGTGAGGGAGCGCGTCTTTCCAGCCTCATGACGAAATAGGCGGGGAAGTCGAGCATGCAAATCGTGAGACAGCGTCCAACTCCCGACCCGGGGCTGTTTCGTTTTCGATGGACCGAGATGACCGATGACCGACGACCGATGACCGATGACCGAGATGACCGATGACCGAGATGACCGATGACCGATGACGGATGGAAAATTAGGGGATCTAGGCAAGATCGCGGTCCCATTTCTTGTCCATTGGCCATCGGGCATGGAACATCCCGAGAACTCCCTGTCGAAAATGAAACCGCCCTGACTCCCGACCCCGACCGTCTCGTCATTCGCCACTGAGTTTGCTACATTCATCGGGCGGATTTCCGGGCATTTTGCTGATCCAGGTCCAACTCGGATCGCGGTCGAGGTCGGGGTCTTGGCGAAATATAAGAGAGTGGCCATCGTCGGTGTTGGTCTGATCGGGGGTTCGATCGGACTGGCGCTCCGGAGCCGTGGACTCGCGGGGCGCGTGGTGGGCATCGGACGGAACGGAGCGCGGTTGTCCGAGGCGATACGCTTCGGGGCCGTCGATGAAATCACCACGGACTTCGCGGAGGGGGTCGCCGGGGCTGACGTCGCCGTCGTCTGCACGCCGGTGACCGGAATCGCCGAGGGCGTTCGGCACCTCGCGGAATTCGGACCGAAAGGTTTGCTTGTCACTGACGCCGGGAGCACCAAGCGTGCGATCGTCGAGGCCGTCGAGCGTGACGAGGCAAGCCGGGCCGTGTTCGTGGGCGGCCACCCGATCGCGGGCTCGGAACGTCAGGGGGTCGAGTTCGCGGACGCGGAGCTTTTCGAGGGAAGAGTTTGCGCACTGACCCCGACCGATCGCACTCCGGCCGAACGGCTCGAACGGGCGAGGGAGTTCTGGAAGGCGATCGGCTGCCGTTTGATCGAGATCGACCCGACCACTCACGACGCGGTTCTTGCACTCACGAGTCACCTCCCGCACGCGGTCGCATCGGCCCTTGCGGCGACTGTTCCGCCCGAGAATCTCTCTCTCGCGGCCGGGGCGTATCGCGACGGCACCCGCGTCGCCGGGGCGGACGCCTCGCTCTGGGCGGGCATTTTCCTCGAGAATCGCGAACCCTTGCTCGACGCCCTTGGCAAGTTTCAGGGCCGGATCGAGGCCTTTCGACGCAACCTTGAAGCGGGCGACCGCGATGCTCTGGTCGCGTGGTGGTCGCGCGGACGGTCGCAACGGCTTGCGTTCGACCCGACACGGAAGTCGGGGGTCGAGGATTGAGCGCGGGACCACCTTTGTGCGATGATGACGTTTCGATCGGATTCTGAGCGAATTCTGACGATCTCTCGAAATGTTTGCGTGCATGTGGTATTTCCGAGCGGTTTTGCAGGGACGGATCAGGATCGGCACGAAATCGAAGTTTAGCGAGGATTTCTTACGTCTTCCCCGCACTCGGCCTTCGGTTGAGCCTTACACGACCGCAATGATTCGCTGACCTGGTTCCACGCATACTCCCGCCTCGGGCGGTGCTGATACACTTCGTTAAATGGCCTCTCATCAACGAGTGACGTCTGATCATGCTCTGGCACCTTCAGATTGACCCCGCCGCGGGACGTATCGATGTCGAAGGGCGGCGGGTGGCCGCGGACGCCGTGGAACTGGGGCTCCCTGGCCCCTGGCATGTCCGCGCGAGCCGCGGGTTCTTGATCGAAGGCGAGATCACGTCTGACGCCATCAAACGCGCCGCGGAGGACGTGCTCGTCGACCCCGTCGTCGAGACGTACAGGGTCCGACCCGCCCGACAGGCCGTTAATGGCGATGGCGCCGTGGTCCACGTCCTCCCCAAACCGGGAGTGACCGACGCCGAGGCATTAAGCGCCCAAGCCGTCCTCAACGACCTCGGCTTTGCCGCCGAGAACGTGCGGACGATCCGGACCTATCGCATCGACGGGCCTGCCGACAGCCTGCCACGCTTGATCCAGCGGGTTCTCTCCAACGACGCGGTCGAACAGGCCGTGGTCGGCACCTTACCGTTCGACAGGCTCGGACAGGGGCAGACCTACCACTTCCGCAAGGTCGTGATGCCGATCGCCGACCTGGACGATGAGGCCCTTCTGAAACTCAGCAAGGCGGGCCAGCTCTATTTCAGTCTGCCCGAGTTCAAGGCCGTCCAGGCCCATTTCCGCGAACTCGGTCGCGACCCGACCGACTGCGAGCTCGAGACGATCGCGCAGACCTGGAGCGAGCACTGTTCGCACAAGACCCTCCGCGGCAAGATCGAGTTTGAGGGTGAAGTCATCGACAACCTCCTCAAGCAGACGATCTTCAAGGCGACCCGCGACCTCAATCTCGACTGGCTGGTGAGCGTCTTCGCCGACAACGCCGGGGTCGTCCGGTTCGACGACGAAAACGACGTATGCTTCAAAGTCGAAACACATAATCACCCTTCCGCGATCGACCCCTACGGCGGTGCCAACACAGGGCTCGGCGGAGTGATCCGCGACCCCATGGGAACCGGCCTGGGGGCGAAGCCGATCTGCAACACCGACGTCTTCTGCGTCGCCCCGCCCGATTTCCCCGTCGAAAATCTGCCGACGGGCGTGCTCCACCCCAAGCGCGTCTTGAAAGGCGTCGTGGCGGGCGTGCGCGATTACGGGAATCGGATGGGCATCCCGACGGTCAACGGCGCTCTCGTGGTCGACGAGGCGTTCCTGTCCAATCCGCTGGTCTTCTGCGGCACGGTGGGGGTGATCCCCAAGGGGATGTCGGAGAAGAAGGTCCACCCCGGCGACTTGATCGTCGCGGTCGGCGGCAAGACCGGGCGCGACGGCATCCACGGCGCGACGTTCAGCTCGGTCGAATTGACCGGTGAAAGTGAGAGCATCTCCGGCGGGGCCGTGCAGATCGGCAACGCGATCACCGAGAAGATGGTGCTCGACGTCGTGATCCAAGCCCGCGACCGCGGTCTCTTTCACTCGATCACCGACTGCGGCGCGGGGGGGTTCAGCTCGGCCGTCGGCGAGATGGGCGAGCCGCTCGGAGCCGAGGTTGATCTCGACCTCGCACCGCTCAAATATGACGGGCTCTCCTATACCGAAATCTGGATCTCCGAAGCCCAGGAACGCATGGTTTTGGCCGTGGCTCCTGAAAAATGGGGTGAGCTGAAAGCACTCTGCGACAGCGAAGACGTCGAGGCGACGGTCCTCGGTAAATTCGTGCCGACGGGCCGATTGACGCTCCGCTACCACGGCGAAGTCGTCGGCGACCTCTCGATGGAGTTTCTCCACGAAGGACGGCCCGCCGTCGTCCGCTCGGCGAAGTTCACCGCGCCGCCGGAGATCAAGGCGTTTCTGCCCCAACGAAGTGACTACACCGCCGATCTGATGGCGATTCTCGGATCGTGGGACGTTTGCAGCAAGGAATGGATCGTCCACCAGTACGACCACGAGGTCCAGGCGCGGACGGTTTTGAAGCCGTTGGTCGGGGTCGTCGATGACGGCCCGGGCGATGCCGCCGTCATCCTGCCCGTGCGCGGCTCTCGGCGGGGCCTGGCGATTTCCTGCGGGATCAACCCGCGTTACGGCAGGCTCGACCCGTACGCGATGGCCGGCTGCGTGATCGACGAGGCGATCCGCAACTGCGTCGCCGTGGGGGCCGATCCTGACCGCATCGCGCTCCTGGATAATTTCTGCTGGGGCAATACGGAGCGTCCCGAGACGTTGGGGTCGCTGGTGCTGGCCGCGCAGGGGTGCCACGACCTGGCGATCGCGTACGGCACGCCGTTCGTCTCGGGCAAGGACAGTCTCAACAACGAATACACGCACAACGGCAAGAGCCTGGCGATCCCTGCCACGCTACTCATCAGCGCGATGGGGCAAGTGCCCGATGCCCGGCTCTGCGTGACGATGGACCTGAAGGAGGCGGGGAACCTTCTGCTGATCGTCGGCCAGACGCGCCTGGAACTCGGCGGCTCGCACTGGCTGATGACGCAAGGGGTCGAGGGGGGGAGTGTCCCCAAGGTCGAACCCGAACTCGGCCTGGGGATCTTCCGCGCGGTCCACGCGGCGATGACGAAAGGCTTGATCCGAAGCTGTCACGACCTGAGCGAAGGGGGCCTCGCCGCGGCCCTCGCCGAAATGGCTTTCGCCGGCGGTTTGGGCGCAAAGATTTCGCTGAGGGATGTGCCTTGTGAAGAATCCGCGGCCCAGGACGGGCCTTTGCTGTTTTCCGAATCCCCTTCCCGTTTCCTGATCGAAATCCGTCCGGGAGATCTTGGACCCGTGACGGACATTTTCGGCGTCTTGCCGATCGGCCGGTTGGGCGAGGTCGCCGGCGCGAAAGGCGCTGAGGGACCGCGTCTGACCGTCCTCGGGCTGGACGCTTCGCCGGCGATCGACGCGTCGGTGAGTGCTCTCAAGGCCAGTTGGCAACGTCCACTCCGGTGGTAAGGAGAGCGCCGCGTGTCCGAAGAACTGCTCAACTTTAAGTACTTGGATTTTCTCCAACGATT
>JAYUFP010000987.1:0-8695 GCA_043738665.1 Isosphaeraceae bacterium | reverse complement strand
ACATCACCAGCAACGGGATGCCGCCGTCGATCACCCAGCCGGGGATCATCACCTCGACCCAGACCCGCGAGACCCGCGAAGGGTCGCCGAACGCGACGTGGACCATCCCCCACCAGCCCAGGCCCAGGCCCAGCGGATATTCCCAGATGTAGCGGTCGAAAGCCTCGGTGACGTAAAACCCCCGGCTCTTCTGGTAGAGGGCGGCGGGGTCTCCCCCCAGCAACGAACCGAATTTCTCGACGGCCTTGAACCCCGCGTTCCTCGCGACCCACGCGAACGCCGCCGCGAGCATCATCGCGGCCCCGCCCACGAGCCCCAGCGCCGAGGCGATGCGTCCTCTCCACAAAAACAACGCCGTCAGGGTCGCGAAGCCGATCGCCAGCATCACCATCGTGAACCGCACCTGCGAATAGTAAATGACCGCGACGCCGACGAACCCCAGCGAGCCACACGCGAGCCGTTTGAACCACCCGATCGGCCTCAAGGCGAGCGAGAGTCCCACGAGCGCGGCGATCATCCCGGCCTGCGCCGCGGCGCCGGGGGTGTCGGTCAAACCACAGGGACGGAGGATCTTGCGGCCGTCGCCGGTAATCAGCTTTAGCTGTTCACCGCTGAATTTATCCGTCAGGGCCGGAATGACCGGGGGGTTGAACGTGGTGGGCCGGTAGACCTGCGCCAGCCCCACGGCGCTGCTGAGGGCGTTGCAGACGAAGAATACCGCGAGCAAACGCCCGATCTGCCGGGGCGATTCGACAAGCCGGCCCGCCCAGAACGCGGGCGACATCACGGCGATGTACAGGAAGACCTGGGCCGTCGCCGCCGTGAGCGAGTACGACCCCGGGTGCGCGATCAGGACCGCCAGCCAGAGCGCGCAGCCGATCAGCCAGGGTCGCGCGGGGAAATGGTCGGGCGGGGCCGTTCGCGACTTCCAGAGCACCGACCCCCACGCGACCAGGGCGATCGCGTAGGCCATGATCCGGTTCGCCGAACGGACCTTCGCGACCCCCGGAATGAACAGGAGCGCGGGAAGGAACGTTTGCGCGACGATCACCCCTTCAATCCAACCCCAGCCCGGCATCTTCGGCGACGGGCGGACCCTGGCCATCTTTCGCGCCCGGGAAATGTCAGGCTGTCTAATCATGATGACCCGTCCACGGCGGCGATGAACCGTTCGGCCATGTCGTCCCAGGTGTACGACCGCAGTTCCTCGGTAAACGGCGCGAGTGCCGCCTTGAACCGCGTGCGGTCGTTCCTCCAGGCGCGAATCCGCTCCGCGATGTCGATGACGTCTTCCGGGTCCGGAATCAACAAGTCTTCAAGCGATTTCGGATACCGCTCCGCGATGCCCGCCGACGCCGACACCATCGCGGGGAGCCCGCAGCAGATCGCCTCATGGACGTTGAGCCCGTAGGCCTCGTAACGCGTCGGGCTGACGAGGGCGTCGCAGGCGTGGAGGACGTCGGGGACGTCGCGGCGGAACCCCAGGAACACGACCGAGCTTTTGAGGTCGCGATAATCGCGTTTGAGCTTCCCTCGCGACGCCCCCTTGCCCACCACCGCGAGGCGGGCGTCCCAGTTCTTGTCAACCGCGAGCAAGCGCCAGGCGGCGAGCAGCGTGTCGAGCCCCTTGCGACGGTCGCCGAGTGCCCCGACGAAGAGGACGGTCGGCCGATTGTCGTACCACTTCAGGCGGTAGCGGGCGTCGGCGCGTTCGTCGGGCGTCGGCGGGCGGAACCGGACGGGGTCGGTGCCGTAATAAACGGTGCGGACGCGCTCCGGAGGCAGCTTCACCTTCTCGATAAGGTCGCGACGCGTCTTCTCCGAATTCGCGACGACAACACGAGCCCGCCAGAGACTCTGCCCCTCGGCGGCGAGCTGGCCGCGGTGATACGCGGCGATCTTCATCCGCCGCGCCAGCCCCCAGACGGGGAGGGGCATCCACGCGGCATGAACATAGTGAACCCAGTTGATGTCGCCCCAGATGCAGTTGCCGCCGTTCACGACCACCCGACCGCCGCGCTTCTCGATCCGTCCCGCGGCGTGCTGTCCCGCCTTGCGAAGAAAGACCTCGCCGACGGCGTTGCGGCCGAGCGGACGCGGTATCCAGTGGACCTTGATCGACCGGAGCGCTTCGAGATCGGCCCACGCCCGGTGGGTGACGAGATGCACTTCGGTCCCCGGCCGCCGACCGAGGTACGACGCGAGCCCGTGGTTGGCGCAGTCCATCCCGCCCAGCGGGGTGAAGTCGGCGGAGACGAGGAGCCAGCGGTGGTTCAACGGAGACTCGCGGATCGGGTCAAAGCGTCAATCTTTCAGCAGGGTCTCTATGGTACGTTCCAGCGCGAATTCCCGTACATAGACCTGCCTCGCCAGTTCGCCCAAACTCCGTCGCGATTCCCGATTTTTGACCAGATCTTCGATGGCGGAAACGAAAGCCGACGTGTCACGGTCGGGGACGAGAGCCACGCACCCCGAATTGCGCCAGACCGGCTCCGTCATGGCCCCTTGGGTGGTCACCACGGCCTTCCCCTGGCAAAGGCAGGCCATGAGCGTGCCTCTGCGCGTCGTGACGCCGTCGCGGTAAGGCTGAATCAAGACGTCACACGCCTGAAGATAAAGCGCGACCTCGCGAGGCGCAAGGCCCCCGGTCGCGACGATCCGAGACGAGCTTTGCGGTAATGAGGTCGCGAATTGAGGCCCGTTCCTGCCGATCAAAAGACCGACGCGTTCGGGCGTGTTCAGGACTCGCGGTAAGATTTGATGCAATCGGGGGGCGATCTCCTCGCGATAGGTCCCGAAAGTACCGATCACGAGCGGGGAATCACCGGCAACCCGTTTACGGATCTCGGCGACTCTCACCGGGTCGTCCACGAAAGGTACGTTGCTGGGAACGGGGAGCCCCACGAACCGAGCGGTTTTGGCGTACGGTCGGAGCAGACGTTCCCAGTGCGGGATCGTCACATAAACGGTTGAGCTTGCATTGAGCACTCCACGCGCCATCCGCCGCTGCAACGGCGGCAACGCGTAACGCCAAGGGCGATCCCGGGACTCGGGCTTGTACCAGGGCTCATGAAAGATCGGCCGGACGTCGTCGCCGAGGCTGTTTCTCAGGTTCAACCAGCGGACGAACCCGAAGTTGAGCCCTTTTCGCCCCCAAGCATTGGGCATGTACTGGACGAGCACACGTCGAGGGGATGAGAAGTCGTCGAGACTTCGCCCGAGCGCGACGAGCCCGCGTGACGACCACGGATCGCGCCGGCGATGTACGGTCACGCCATCGACCGCCGGAGGTTCCTCGCCGTCACCCGTCCAGACGTGAACAGGGATTCCGGTCCCGGCGAGCCCTTCGGCGACTTGAAACGAATGGTCGCTCACCCCGCCGTGCCGGGGTGGGTATTCGCCGGTCAGGAGGTGAACGGGAGGGAGCCGAGTCGTCAAGAATTGACAGTCGCCGTCAGGTTTTCAACGGCCGCGAGCAACCCCCGGCACTGGTCGCCACGCTGAAGTTCATCAACGTCTTCGCCGGTAAGAGACTCGAAAAACGTTCGAGTCGTCGTCCCTTCCGATTGCAACAGCTCCGCCAAGGTCGCCTTCGGTTTAAAACGGCCCCGTTCCATGACGACGGCGTTCGCAAGGTTGTTACCGAATCGGCGAATGAGAAGGTCAGCGGTTTCGAAGAAAATCACCTCGATTTCCGGAAGAAATGCGAACGCGTTGAAATGACCATCAGGAGACACATTGCGGAGTGCCGTCCTGATCAGACCGCACTTTTCCCGCGCGGCATCCGGGTCGAACGTATCCGCATCGGTCACGATCAGGACGGAACCTCCTTCATGAAAGAGAACATTCCGCCCGAGCGAAGCCAGATTCGATTGCCCCTGGGCGGCGAAAAAGCGAACGGAAATCCCGGCAAGCGAACCCAAGATCCGTCTCAAGACGAGGACGTCACTGATCCCTTCGACGACGATCGTGAGGTCAGTCATTCTTCACCTCGAGGGCTTTGTAGTTCGGTGAATGGTCGGTCATTCCATACATACATAGGTGATGGTATTTGCGTATGAGAGACTCCTTGAAATCGCAAGCTGAGAGTGCGGATTCGATGTCTCCATGCGACCACAAAGTGATCTGATGGGGTACGGTAAAGTCGGCGAGAATCAATGCCGGTTCGGTGAACTCGCCGGTGATGAAAACACAACCCAATGTCGACGGCGGCCTGCGTAAGAGCTGATTGCGGAGTTTGGCGATCGTCTCGACGTCCACGCCGTCTTGATCCTTACATTCGATGAGAAACGGCGTGTTGTCGAGAAACACCATTCCGTCGATCTGTTCAATGGGGTTACCGCCGGGAGGGACGTGATAGGGGTACTCAACTCGAAGACCAGAGAGTTCAAAGGCCCGGACAACGAGATGTTCAAGGGCCTTACCGCGCTCCCAATCGGGTGTCGCGCCTTGCCTGATGTGTCCCCAAAGTGAATTCAACTGATCCCAGGTCAGTTTCTGAGCGTCTTGCTTGTATTTTACGTCTTTCTCGCTGGGTCTGGCCATGAGATTGTCGAGTAAACCGTGGCGGGGCGATTGTCGGAAAATTCTCACGACCTCATTTTAACTCAATGGCAGCCGTGGCGGAATTGGCCGTCCGGGATGTAACGGCCGTCACACCGTCCCTCAACCCCTGCCGCTCCACCCCGCGACCCTTCCCCGCGAGAATCCCTGAATAAATATCCAGACTCCGCCGAGCCATCACGCGCTGATCGAACTCGGCGACGGCCCGACGTTTACCCCCGGCGACCAGTTTTTCGCGTAACCCCGCTTCCGTCACGATCCGCCTCGCGGCGGCGGCGAGGGCTTCGGGGTCGTTGATCGGGACGGTCAATCCGGTTTCGCCGTCACGACTCACCCATGATACGCCGCTCACGTGAATCAATGTGTTGATCACTGGGCAACCGCTCGCCATCGCTTCCACTTGCACCAGGCCGAAGGCCTCGCTACGGAAGTTCGAGGGGAACCAGAAGGCGTCGGCAGCGAGGTAGTAGGGGATTAATCTCAAATACGGCAGCGTTCCGGCGAAGACGACGCGGTCGAGCACTCCCAGACGCTTCGCCTCGTCGCGGAGGGCCGGGCCTTCGGGGCCGTCGCCGACCAGGATCAGGCGGCCTTCCACCTTCGTCAACGCCCGCACCGCGTTGAGGAAGCCCTTGTAGTAGACCAGGCGGCCCGCACCGAACCAGAGAGGGCCTCTTTGGGCGTGATCGTCGCGGATTTTTGCGGCCTCGGCGCGGTCGGCTTCGGTCGGTTCAAGGTAGGGTTTCAGGTCGATACCCATCGGCAGGACGTGGAGCTTGTCGGCGTACGACCTTAAAAACACCGAGCCCTCCGCGTACGACGGGCTGGTCGGCAGGATCATCTCGACGCGCCTGTAGAGCCGACGCTCGAACGGGCGGAAGATTGCCTCGCGCAACGGTTTGTTGATGACGTCGCTTTGATAAGTGACGACCAGCGGCGCCTTGGGCCTCGCGGCCAGCAGGGCCAGGACCATCGTCGGGTTCGGGGTTTGAAGGTGGAGGATATCGGCATCGATGTGTCGCAAGGCCGCGATCAAGCCGGGGCAGACGTCGATCTTGGCCGCGGAGCCGACGCGGCCGATCCGTGTGACCTCGACCGGCCCGTCGTGTTCGATGACGGTCGGCCCGCGCTCGTGGTTCACGCAAAGAACCCGCACGCTCGCGCCCAGTTCGGCCTGCGATTGCGCCAGGGTCCGCACATGCGTCTCGATCCCCCCGGGCGCGGGAGGATAATACTTGCCCAGGTGATAGACCCGCAGGGCGTTGACGCTCATCGGGGGTTAGGCCCGAAGTGCCACGCCTGATGGCGGTTGGGTGGGCGTGAGGGGCTTGTCGAGGTACGGCACGGAACCGGCTCGCACCCTGGTCTGCCCGCTTTGCGAAGGGCCGAAGAGGCCCCGGTTTTCCTTGATCCAGCGGATCAGGCGGTCGACGCCTTCGTCGGTCGACACATGGGGCCGCCATCCCAGCAGTGCCTCGGCCTTGCGGACGTCGGCCACGAACACGCGCTGGTCTCCGGGGCGCCAGGACGCGAAGGCCGGGTCGAGCCGCCTGCCGAAACTTCGTTCGAGCTTCGCAACCAGGTCGAGCAGGCTCAGCGTGTTGGACGGACCGCCGCCGACGTTGATCACCTCGCCGGAAACCTCGTGGAGTCGCTCGTAAGCACGTTCGTAGACGTCGATGAGGTCGCCCACCCAGAGGGTGTCGCGAGTCTGCCTGCCGTCGCCGTAGATCGTGAACGGCTGCCCCGTCAGCACCGCGAGGCAGAACCAGGCGACCCACCCTTGATCTTCAACGCCGAACTGACGTGTTCCGTAGACGCAGCTCTGTCGAAAGACAACGGTTTTCATCCCATAAATACGAGCGTAATCGCGGACGTACTGGTCGCCGACGCCCTTCGAACAGCCGTAGGGGCTGTGGAAGTCGAGGGGCTCATTCTCGCCGATCCCGAAGGGGCGGTCGTCGTAGGCATAGCGGCCGTTTCGCTCGACGACGCGGACGTGTTCAAGGTTGCCGTAGACCTTGTTCGTCGAGCTATAAAAGACCGCCGGTTTCCCTTTCGCGACGGTGCGGACGGCCTCCAGGACGTTTAAAGTCCCCAGCGCGTTGGCCTCGAAATCGGCGCGGGGGTCGGCGACGCTGGAGGTCACGGCGACTTGCCCGGCGAGGTGCAGCACGGCGTCGGCGTCGCCGTGCTCGGCCATCATCGCGTCCATCATGCGGGGGTCGCGGACATCCAGCTTCAAAAAGACCTTGACCCCCTGGTTGCGGAGCCAGGTGAGGTTCAGGTCCGCACCCGGACGGCTCAGGTTGTCGACCACGACGACCCGATTCCCGCTTTGGTGGAAGCGGGCGGCGGCATGGCAACCGATGAACCCGGCGCCGCCGGTGATAACCCATTTCATGCGATTTAGCCCAATCCAAATCAGGTTTTCCGGCCGCGCCAACCGGCCCCGCTTCGGGCCGCCGCGACTTCGCCAAGAGCCCTGCCCGATCAGTGATCGGAGTTCCGACTCACGTAAGTTTCCGTATTTTGCCCGATACAATCCAATTTGTCACCGTAATGCCGTCAGTCTGTGCGAAATCTGTCGATTTCTGGGTGATTCTGCTTGTGAGAATGTCAAATTTCGCGGATGCCGGATGCCGAGGACGCGGAACGAGTCGGTCATCGGTCATCGGCCCTCCGCCATTCGTCATCCGTCCTCCGCCATGATCCCGCGGTAAAGCCGTCCCCACTCCGCTCCCAGCCTCTTCCTGTCGAACCGATCCAACGCCTCGATTCGGCCTGTCTCTCCCAGTCGAGAACGGAGCGCGGGGTTATCAATCAGGCGAACGATCGCGGCGGCGAGGGCGGAGGAATCTCCGGGAGGACAACCCAGGGCGGACACCCCGTCGGTAAACAGCTCCGCCGCCCCTCCGAAAGGGGTCGCGACCACCGCTCGGCCGCACGCCATCGCCTCGACGATCACCCGGCCGAAGGGCTCAGGACGCGTGCTCGCGTGGACCACCACGTCAAGCGCCCGATAAAGGGTCTCCGGGTCGCCCCGGTGGGGCACGAACCCGACTCGGTCGAGCACTCCAAGGGAATCCGCCTTCGTGCGAAGCTCCTCAAGCGACCACTGCGAACCGCTCCCGCGGTAGAGCGGACTTCCCGCGATAATAAACCGGACCGGGCGGCCACGCGGCACCCTCGCGATCGCCTCGAAGAACACCTCGTGCCCCTTCCAGCGCGCGTAAGTCGCCACTAGCCCGACCCGCGCCGTGCCATCCGGAGCGGGGGGAAACCCGGCGATCACGTCGAGTTCGGAACCGATCCCCACGCCCGGCGAGAACCGCTGTATGTCCAGCGCGTTCAGGATCGGGACGACATTGACAGCCGGCCCCAGAACCTTCACAGCGCCTTCGGCCACGAACCGCGAGACGGCGACCACGGTTAACTTCCGTCTCAACGAACCCCGAAGAAATCTCCCCATTAAGGCACGTCCGCTCAAATCATCATGCAAGTGCCAGACGACCGGAACATCCCTCGGCGCCGCCCATGAGCCGAGCAGATGGGCCTTCATTCCGTTGGTCTGAATCACGTCGGGGCGTTCGTGGCGGATCAGTTTCCGCAAGTGCATAACGTATGCGCATGTCTCGATAGAGGCGAGGGGGGTTTTGAGGGCGAGCCCGAACATGGTGGCACCTTTCAACCCCGAATCGCCCGTCGTCAGCAACCGTTCCGGTAGCGGGAGCACTTCGCAAGGGACACCCAGCCTCTCAACGGCCGCGCGCAAAGGCCCGTCGTCGCAAAGAACGACCTTCGCTGAAACGTCCGGACCGCGGGTCGCCAGAACGTCCAGCAGGCACATCTCCGCGCCGCCGAGGAATGCCGTCGGGTTGAGGTAGAGGATTTTCAAAGGCGGTCGCGACCGTGTTTGAGAGTATCCGAGTCCAGACCCGGGCCGGCGATTGATCGAGAAACGATTGCGAAGCCCGGGAGGATTTCGATGTGAGTCATTCTCCTTCCGGGAGAAGGGTTTGATGTCGGACCTTGCAATCCACCTGCTTCGACGCGCTCAAGCCTTGCCGGCTGGCTCGGTTTCGCTAGAATCGAATGAGAACTCTTAAAGCACCTCGTTGACCGGGACGCC
>JAYUFP010000986.1:0-2842 GCA_043738665.1 Isosphaeraceae bacterium | reverse complement strand
CCATCCCGAACGGCACCCGATCCTCCGCGACCGCAAATGATCGTGAAGGGCGAGGGATCGTCGGCAATCGCCGAAGGACTCGCTCGCCGAAGGACTCGCTCAAAAAGACTATGGAATTCCGACCCGGGCTTCAAGACCACTCGCGGGCGATTGGACGCGCCCCGGATGCAATCGCCGTCCGTACGGGCAGGACGAATCGCACATCACTGGATATGCGAGAAATCACGATCTCCCTCCGCGCTGATCATCTCTCGGCTGATGTCCCAAGATTGGTGGTTAACTCGGCGGACGTCCTTCGCAGCGTGGCGGGGCCGTATCTCGTAGGGCCGGTTCCACCGGCCGGGGCTAACTTTGGCCGGTAGAACCGGCCCTACGACGACGACTGCTTCGGTGGTAATTCCGTGAAGGGCGACAAGCGAATCGGCTTGTCCAGGCCCGTCCGCGAACGGCCTTGTGCCTGCGAGGGCAGCGGCACCTCGAATCCCGTAGGCGGGTCGGGCGTCCCGGTGACCGCCACCTCGACGAGCGGCGCTCCCTCGGCCATCGCATCATTCGGGGTGACCACGACGACCGGCCGGAGCCTCTCCTTTGCCGTGACGTGCGACCTGGATGCGGACGATCGGCCGTAGAAAAACCTCAAGCACACGGCCCGTCGCCCCCCGGTCAGTCGTTGTCGAACCAGGCATCGGAGGGCGGGGATGTCCTGGCGAGTTCGAGCAAGCCGGCCTGATCGGTGGCCGACCGGGAAAGCCTGGCCAATTCCGCCAGTACAGAGGCAAAGTCGCCCTCAAGATCGGCAAGGAAATCCCTCAGAACGATCGCCCAACTCGCTCAAAGGGTTAGCCTCGACGGACCCGCTCGGCATTTCCGCCCGGAAGCGATCGCCCGCCGTCGCGGAGATCGTGATCGTGATGGGGAGAGTCGTGGGGAACTCCAATTCGATAGATCTCACTACAACTGACATGCAGCAGAGCGTTGCTCGCCCACATCAGCGCGGCAGCCGCGGGGCCAACTCAGCGCTTACCCACGCCCGCAATCGTTGCGCCCAGGCCGATCCGGCGCGTCGGTCTTCTTCGAGCACCCATCGCTCGACTTCTTCGGATCGGACCGGCAAGAATTCGCTCTTGCCGACAGAATGGTAGGTTCCGTCCGAGCTCAGACCCTCAATGACGATTCGTTTGCGTTCGCCGTCGAATCGCCAGACCTCGGCGACACTCAACGCGGCATAGATTGCCCGACGGTCGATTTTCGAGGGAGAGACATCGACTTCGATGGCCAGGTCAGGATTGGGGTAATCGGCCACATCCTTGGACCATCGCACGATGGCCTCATCCGCCACCGCCAACTTCTCAGGGGCGAAATAAAAGCAGTCGTCGGCCTCCAGGCCGCGAACGACTTCGGGCCGTTTCCAGGTCGTCTGACCCAGCCCGATACATGGGATCTCTAACTCTTCAGCCGTCAACTCCACGAGGCGAGATAAGGTCTTCTTCACCACATTGTGGATTGGGCTGAGAGACATAATCTCCAGATCCTTGCCATCGAAGTCGACGTGGATGTTGGCACCCTCCGGGATCGAGTCCACGAGCTGCTCGTAGAACGCCCAGTCGACCCCACGAATCACGAACCGCTCGTCGGGGACGGAAGTCCACTGATAGAGCAGTTCCAGCGTGGGAATGGGTAGAGTCCAACCCGAACGAGACGAGGATGGAGCCAAGTAGGAATCCCTCCCAGCCGGGCTCATCTCGCCTCCCGTCCGAATTGAGTCAGTGGGGGATGGGGTGTCCGCGATCACCGATCTCAGGCCGCTGGCACGGCACATTCTTGGACAAAATAAGGATTTCGGGCCGGAGAAGGGATCGAAAACGAGGATGACGGGGCTCGAACCCGCAACCTCCGGCGTGACAGGCCGGTGCTCTAACCAATTGAGCTACATCCCCAGTCCTCTCGCTTACGGCTGAGACGTTATTTTTACCTCGCAATCAGGACGAAGTCAAGTGTCGTGAGGGGTTGTCGTCATGGAACGCCGCCGGTAGTCTGAGTCGGTTCAATCGCGACTTGTCATACTTCTTTCGAAGGCCCTTGGAGCCCGACGGTGCAGATCACGAAGGCCGTCATCACGGCGGCGGGGCGCGGGGCCAGACAGTATCCCGCCTCCGATACCGTACAAAAGGCGATGCTGCCTCTGGTCGACCGCGACGGCCTTACCAAGCCCGTGCTTCAGATCATCGCCGAGGAGGCGATCGAGAGCGGCATCGAGGAGATCTGCGTCGTCAGCGCCCCGGGCGACGAAACCGTCTATCGCCAGCACTTCCGATCTTATGCCGAGAACCTCCGCTCGGCGTTCAAAGGGGTCGACTGGGCCGAAGAGCAGGCCAAGCGCCTCGTCGACCTCGAACAACGCCTCCACTTCGCCGTCCAACCCGAACCCGACGGCTACGGTCATGCCGTCTGGTGTGCTCGGTCGTTCGTGCGCGGGCAGACGTTTCTTCTGTTGCTCGGCGACCATCTCTATATCTCGAAAGAATCGCGGCGGTGTGCGCGACAGCTCCTTGACCTAGCCGCGGAGCAAGCGTGTGCCGTCTCCGCCGTTCAAGCGACTCGCGAACATTTGATCCATCATTACGGCACGCTCACGGGCAAGCGACAGACGAATCGGCCCGATGTCTATGTCATTGAGGAGATCGTCGAGAAGCCAAACCCCACGCTTGCGGAGCTAAAACTCCAGGTTCCCGGCCTGCGTTCGGGTCATTATCTCTGCTTTTTCGGAATGCATGTCCTGACGCCGGTCGTCTTCGAGTGGCTGGACGACATGGTGAACCGCAATGAGCGAGAAGGGGGCCAG
>JAYUFP010000985.1:0-2843 GCA_043738665.1 Isosphaeraceae bacterium | reverse complement strand
TTCCCGGCACAAGACGACGCGGAGCGTCGAAGACGGCATTCCCGCGGAGGACCGTGGGAACGAGTGATATCCGCCTCCGCCATTCGTCATTCGCCATTTTTCATTTCCGGCCGGCCTCTCACGCGTCGGTACTGGGCGGGCCGAATCGTCGAAGGTTGATCAGGATGTAGTCGAGAGCGAAGGCCGCTCCGACTGACGACACGACGAGGACCAGGAACACCTTGCTCGGGGGGTACGTTTCGGCGTACTGGCCGGTCACGTGGACCAGTTTATTTCCGACGGCCGTCGCCAGGAACCAGAACCCCATCCAGAGCCCCCGATACTTCACGGGGGCGAGCTTGGACGTCAGCGAGAGGCCGATCGGACTCAGCCAGAGTTCCGCCACGGTGAGCAACGCGTAGCAGCCCACGAGCCACCAGGGGCTCACCCTCCCGGTGTCGCCGCCGGACTGTCCCGCCGCCACCATCACCACATACGCCAGGCCGGTGACGAACATCGCCATGATCATCTTCGAGACGCTCGAAGGTTCGCGGCCCCGCCTCGACAGGGCGTTCCACAAGATCATCATCAACGGGCTGAAGATCAAGATGAACACGGCGTTGATCGCGCCGAAGTCTTCGGGACTCCACTGGCCGGGGGCCGAGCCGACGTTCACGGTGTGGTCGTTGGCGAAGAAGAGCAGCGAGACCGAGTTCTGCTGGAACGCCATCCAGAAGAGCGCGACCACCACGAACACCGCCTTGAGCTTCGCCGCGTTCGCACACTGCAAGGTGCCGCCGCTGAGGAAGATCATCACGGTGATCGCCTCGATCACCAGCCAGATGATCCCGAAGTTGATGACCTGGGTGGGCCAGAGGCCGATTTCCTTGATCGAGTCCGGCCAGGGGACGAAACCGCCCAACAGGAGCCAGGCGAGGAAGAACGTCACGAGTCCCATGTTGAACCACTGGCCGACGCGGATCACGCCGTCGCCCGAGTTGTCCACGGCGATTTCTTCACCGTGGATGAACTTGTCGGTCTCCGAGAGCGAGTCCGAAGCGACGCTGATTCGCTTGTTGAATAGAGAGAAGATCAGAAGACTGAGCAACATCCCCACGCCCGCCGACGCGAACGCGATGTGCCACCCCGAGTCGGCCGGAAGGTTGAGCCCGAACCAATCGTGGGCCCACTGCGGTCCGTACTTGCGGAGCCTTCCCGCGGTCAACGGGCCGAGCATCGCGCCGACGTTGATGCCCATGTAGAAGATCGTGAACCCCTGGTCGCGGCGGGTGTCGCCCGGCGCGTAGAGCCTCCCTACCATCGTCGAGATGTTCGGCTTGAACAGGCCGTTCCCGCAGATGAGCAAGCCAAGCGCCGCGTAGAGGAACGGGTGGCCGGACGCGCCCTGCGTGTCGAACGCCAGGGTGATGTGTCCGGCCATCATCAGCGTGCCGCCGATCAAAACAGCGCGGACGTAGCCGGTCAGTCGGTCGGCGATCAGGCCGCCGATGAACGGGGTGAAGTAGACGAGGGACATATACCAGGTCGCGACATCGGACGACCGCGCCTTGCCGAACTTGAGGTACTCGTCGAGGTAGAGGGCCAGGATGTTCAGCATCAGGTAGAAGCTGAAGCGTTCCCACATCTCGGTGAAGAAGAGGGTGTAAAGCCCTTTGGGGTGGTCGAAGAACGAGCGCAGGAGCCCTCCCTTCGATGCACCCGTTTCGACGCCGGCGGGGTCGGGCATGTCCACGACGTCGGGCTGAAGGGGCAGGGGGGCTTCCCGCGAGTCTGGGGGCGACATGGGAATCGGCTTCCTCAACGATGCGGGATGGGTGATGTCGAGTGCGTCGTCGGGCTCCCCGAGGTCGGGTCGCTCGGGGGCGTCGGCTGTGCTGAAGGACGAGTGGAGAGCACGTCCGGCGACTCAGATTACTCAAACCCGCGCCATTTCCCAAGTGCCTTGCGGCACCGGAGGGCGGACGGACTGGTTCGCGCAGAGAGCGCGAAGCTTTCGCCGAGTCTTTTCCGGGACACGTCGGCTGAGTTAGGGTTGCCGCGTCGGAGGTTCCGGAACCTTTCCGGCACGCCGCGGTCGCGGCAGCCATTTGAGCAAATACGGCATGCAGGCGACCGGACCGGGATCCTTGAAGAGCAGGGGGGCGCGGATCAGCTCGGCATGGTTGGCGTGAATCACCACCGGGTCGGGCGCCCCGGCGAGCTTCGTCCTCGACACGGAAACGCAGCCGTCGCCGGTGCCGTCGGTCACCTCGTCGAGCCTTCCGGGGAGGTCTTCGCCGATCGCGTTTCTGGCGAGCACTCCCAGAATCCCGGTCTGATTCTTCAAGAGGTTCGCCTGGTCCTCGATCTGCTTTCGCGCCGACGACGGCAGGATCGCGGAATCTCCGGCGATCGTGTGATAGGCCACGCCTTCGCGTCTGCCTCGCGAATTCAGGTTCTTGAGAAACCGACTTCCCGGAGTCATGTCCTTGGCCGCTTCACCCAGGCCGTCGCCCAGGTGGGCCAGAGCGTCGGAAGGACGCTTGCCGTTGAGGGCGTCGAGCCCCTTGAAGAGCTGAAGCACCGTTTGGGTCCGGGCTAAGTGAGACCCCTGATTCACCGGCGCGACCATGATCATCGCGTCAACGTCGCGGCCGTATGAGTCCCCCTCCACATAATCGCGACCGAGCAACGTCCCCATCGAATGCCCGACGATCGACCAGACTTGCTTTTCCCCCCGTTCGGACCGAAACGCCGACCAGTCCACGGCAAACTTACGGCACGACTCCTCCAGGCTACGATTGTACGGAAAGTCATAAACCACAACACCATAGCCAGCCCCTTCGAGCCACGGAATCAGATGC
>JAYUFP010000984.1:0-2844 GCA_043738665.1 Isosphaeraceae bacterium | reverse complement strand
CGGAACCCTCATCGTTGAAGGTAACCGGTCGCGAGTCGCGAGGCGAAGGGGGATCTTGTCGCACCAGCCCCGGCCGAGGTGAGCGCGGCCGGGGTTTCGGAGTTTACTTTGTGTCAAGGAGCCGGCGGCGGAACCGGGGCGGCCGGAGGTGCGCCGGCGTCGCCAGGTGCCGGCGCCGGCGGAACGGGCGGGGTCTCGTTCAAGGGGCCGTTCATGTCGCCACCCTGTCCTTCCCGAGCACCCGAAGTCGCCACAGGGGCGCTGGTCGGGGCCGCGCCGGCAGGTCCCTGGACTTCCATCCCGAGCGCCTGCATCTTGGCACGCTGCGTGGCGGCCTGCGTATTCGCCCAGGGGAAGTCAGGACCCGGGGGGAAATATTGGACATCGTCGTGCATGTACTTGCCCGAAGGCAACGTCATGCCCGCGTACTCGACCTGGCAACCCGTTGTCGGCAGCACCCAGCCCATCGCCAGAGCCGCCCAAACCGCTAGGCGCCTGCCGTTTACCGGCAGCGACTGCGATCCCATGCGCGGGGACCACATTGTTTCCACCCTCCTTGGGTTTCTCGGCTCGGCGGCCCGACCGCTCCTGGTCAGGGGTGTTCGACCGCCGTCACGTTCCGTGGGAATCCGTTCCGCACCGCAACCCGTCCGATGTCGTTCCGTCCCTCGTCACGGTACTGGTCCGTCCGGTCGGGGCGGTCGTCGGGTTTCGATCACACCTACTGAATCGGACGAAAAGGGCGGACGTGCTTAGTGAATTCGTCCCGGAGCGACGAAAAGTCGGCGCGGGGGGGCCGACCGGCAATCGGCCTTGGCCCAAAGTCGCCCCTCGCTACAATACTACGCTACGGCGCGAGCGGTCGAAGACCGTTCCCGAACCGGGGCGACGGGAGGATCCCTCGCAGTTCTGAAACCGAGACGGGGCAGGAGTTTATGCTATCGCTGAGCGAGGCGCTCGCGCGGATCTTGGCGGAAGCCGTCCCGGGTGAAGCCATTGAAGTGACCCTCACCGAGGCCCAGGGGCTCGTTCTGGCCGAAGATCTCATCGCCGACGTCGATTTGCCGCCGTTCGACCGCGCCGGGTACGACGGATACGCCGCCAAGGCGATCGATCTGGAGCCCGGAACGTCCCTCGACGTGATCGTCCCCAAAAAGGGAAGCCGCTCCGGAGGGGCGAAAACCGCCGAGCTGACCCTCGACCGGGGCGAGACCACCCACGTCGCCGCCGGCGATCCCATGCCCGTCGGCGCGGATACGGTCGTTCGAACCGAGGACAGCAGGCCCGAGCCCGGTGTCGGCGCGCCTCGGGAGATCGTCGTACTCAAAGCCTCGACGACCGGCCAGAGCGTGGTCCCGCGGGGGTACTTCCTCAAAGCCGGAACCCGGATCGCCTCCGCCGGAACCCGGCTGAAGCTGCCGATGGTCGGCCTCCTGGCGGCCGAAGGGTGTGTGCATCCATTGTGTCATCGGCGGGCCAGGGTGGCGGTGTTATCGGTCGGTGATCACCTCGTCGGTCCCGGCGAAGCGCCTGTGATGCACCGCGAACGGAATGCGGCAGGCCCGACCGTGGTCGCTCCGTGCCTTCAATGGGGGGCGACAGCCCACGATCTCGGGGTCGTCTCCGAACGAGAGCTTCCCGCCGCACTCGACCGCGCCTTGACCGCGCCGGTGGTCGTCGTTCTGGGAGAGCCCGAAGGAGTCATTCCTCGCGCGTTTAAGAAAGCGAAGATTGAGCCGGTGTTCGAGGGGGTGTCACTCCACCCCGGCAAAAGGATCAGCTACGGAGTCGTCCGGGACAACGCCGGCCGGACGCTTCATCACGTCTTCCAGATGGCCCCGAACCCCGTGGGGGTTCTCGCGGGGGTCGCACTTCTGCTCGGGCCGTTGATCGCCAGGCTTCACGGCGGATCGCAAATCGAAGGGCCGAAGATGCGGGCAGTCTGGACTGGGCCTCAGCACCGTCCGACCGACGACCGCCTCTGGGCCGTGCCGGTGACCCTGTCGCTGGACGATACGGCGCGGGTATGTGCCTCGGCGATCCAGTATCGCGGCAAGGACGACCTGTTCGGCTTCTCGACGGCCGAAGCCCTGGCATTGTTGCCTCCCCGGAGCGGGCCATGGGATGACGGCGATGTGGTGGATGTGGTGTCGTTGGCGACGGGGGATGGGTTAATCTAGGTTGGTGTCTCGAACGGGATGACAACCCGCGGTCGCAAGCATTGCTTGTTTGGAGAGAAAAGGGGACGACCATGGCCTCGGTGATTGAAACCCCTGTCGCGATGATCGAGGCTGACGCCGAATGACATCTCCCGCCGCGATCGGACCGGCGCCTCCAATCGCCGATGGATCGAAACACAAACGGAGAGTTGACGTCTGAGGAGCGGGAGAAACTGGAGGGCCTGGTCGAGCTTAGCCGGACGATCTCGCTTGCGCGAGCGCAGGCCTTTACACGTCCTCGGGCGCAGACCGGGATGAGTGCGAGGAGTGAACTGGTTAGCACCGTCGGCGAGGTGGGCCAACCCTTCAATGGGTCGTAAGTCGTTGCTCCGCGTTGCTTTTGCAGCCTCGAAGGGGCGACCGATAGTCGCCCGGGGCTTGAGCCCCGGGTTCGATCGACGTCGTCAGATACTCTGATCGCAAGCCCCGAAGGTGCGACGAAAGAGCGAAGCCCTGCCGCCATTTCAAAGCTCGACTCAACGGGGGTGGTCGTCGGCTCGCCCGATTCCCAGGGCTGAAGCCCCGGGCTACTATCGGTCGCCCCTTGGAACGCTGACGAAATAACTTCCGGACTTCGAGGCATCAAGCTCCCGTTTTTCGTGGGATTCTGGAGAAAATAGATAAT
>JAYUFP010000983.1:0-8717 GCA_043738665.1 Isosphaeraceae bacterium | reverse complement strand
GCGACCCGGGGCAAGACGACGGAAGCCATCGACTTTGAAGCACTCTGCCAGCAGTTCGACACGCCGCGCGGTGAGGATCTGGTCGAACAGGTCCATCTCGTCTGGCCGCTGAGGAACCGTCAGGCCCTTCTGGACGCGTTGGCCGCCGACAACACCGTTCACAAGGAAGAGTCCGGCGCGATCGACCCGGAGGACGATGATTCGCCGGTGGTCGACCGCTTCGCCCTTCTCGACCGAATCCGAATGGACCGCCCGACGGGAGACCTGACCTTTAGCCAGATTCCGAAGGTCGTCGGTCGGGTTTTGGTCGGACAAGACATCGCCGCGCTGGAAACGTTCGACGACGGTCGCCTCGACGACTTGACGTACCGGCTTCGCTCGATCGCCGGAGTGAGCATCGCGAACGCCCACCCCAAGACGAAAGTCATCGAAAAGTTCCCGAGACTTCAACTCGCGTTGACCTGGGAATGGCTCTTCCCCGAAGGGTTGACGCCGGAGCAGGCCCGGCGATTCAACCGTGAGCAGGAACTGTACCTGCTCCGTGAGGTCTGGCCCAAGACCCCGAATCGAGCTTTGAAGCGTCGGACCCCCTTGCAAGCCGCGCAAGCGGGCGACGCCGAGGTTCCGCTTCGTGCCGCGGTTCTTCAGCTCGAAGAGACGATGTCGGGAGGCAAAGCGGAACGTCTCGACTTCCCGGCCCTGCGACAGACACTAAGGATCCCTCCTGAACCGGCGATCGATTCGGCCACGGTCGATGTCGACGACTTGCCGCTTTCACGTCTCGCACTCCTACCCGTCGACCAACTTGATGACCGGAAACTCGTCGCCTATTACCGCCGCACGCGACGCTACATGCTCCGCTCTCCACTTCGACGCGCGGCGGAGGCGCTCGTCAGCCGCCCCTCGGTGATCGAGGCGGGAAATGTCCCGCACATCAACGTCTACGCAGACCTTGCCAGCCTCTCCGCATTGGAAGAGCACACGGACGAAGCCTCAAACTGGTTGAGGCGCGGCCGTGAAAGTGAGCCCCAGTCCCTCCGGGCTCGCAACGCCCCGGCCTGGGACATGCTCGAATTGAAGATCAGGACGCGAAGCGAAGAACCGGAAGTTTGGGTTCCCGAACTCGCGGTCATTCTCGACCGGTACGTCGGGGACGCCGCCGCTTCCCAGACAATCATGATGAGCCTTCTGGAAATGCGGCTGGTGGAACTGGTCCCCAACCCCGACGGCTCCGGGGGCTTCATGCTCGACACCCGCCAGTTGCAGGCAATCCTTGCGGAATATGGTCCGAGGGTGACGACCGCCTCGGGAAGACTCGGCGTGTCCGCCGCGAACCCGGAGATCTGGACCCCCGGCGCGGCGTCCGGGACGGGTGCGGGAGGCGGGGGGCTCTGGACGCCCGGGGCTTCCGCGCCCCAGTCTCAAGGCGGCAAGTCAAACTTGATCATCCCGGGCCGCTAGCGTTCAGAGAGAAGCGCGGGACGAGTCTTCGAGGCTCTCCCGTCAAGTCGCTCCCCGTTTCTCCGTCAGGCGGCACTCGAAGAAAAACGCACTCGTAGACTCCGATGCTTTCCGGGATTTCTCACTTGCACGACCTCGTGAAAGAGGGCTGGAATCACCTTCACCTCCAGCGCCCCCTGGCGGCGTGGGCGACCTGGCAGCGTGCCCTTCGGCTCGACCCCGGAAATGCTGAGGTTACGGACGCGCTCGAACGGCTTGCGAATGCCGGCGATCTCCCCGCCGCCTCGCGTGCGGTTTACCGTTTTCAGGCCCCGAAGAGCCCGGAAAAACGCGAGGCCTGGGATCAGCACCTCCGTGAAACCGGGAATCTCGACGACCTCGATGCCGCGCTCCAGGCGTTCCAAAGCCTGATCGAAGTCGATGCCACCGACGTCGATGCCTGGCTTAACTGCGTGCTCTGCCTGGCATGGATCGGGCGGAATCCGGAGGCCATCAAGGCGCTGGAACGCGTCGTGCCCTTGCTGGCTTCCAGCGACCCGGCGCGGGCGGCCGACTCATGGGCACTCGGAGAAGTCCTCCGGCTCGGGGCGGGCGCCGAGACGCTTGCGGACGATTTTCGCTATTCCTGGACGTTGCCATGGGCGGACGGCTTGGGTTCGATCGGCGAATTCGTCAATCGCTGGCCCAACCTTTTCCCCGCGGCGATTCCACGAATCCCGGACACGGAACAAATCGCTCAGACCAAGGTCTTCGAGTGGCTCGACCGACCGGCGTGGGCCTCTTCATCTCCCACGCCCCGAAGAGCGGACGTGTTGCCCCGCATCGTTGCCGCCGTGATCCAGATGCCTCGATCCCTCCGCGTTTCGAGCCCCGACCCGACCAGTCTCGCGCTGATCGAACATGATCCGAAGTATCACGAAGTCGTCCGTCTCCTGGCCCTGGCTCGACGGGAAAAGACTCCGCTGAGCCTCGCCCGGGCCGACGCCGGCCTCGCCACCTTCAAGCTCCCACCCGGCCTCGACCAGGAGGCCAGGGCCGAGCTTTCTCGGTCGGTCGTCGAAACCTACTACGAAACGCATTGGATCCACTTGCCCCGCCAGGGACTCGACGGCAAGTCCCCTCTCGATGCGTCCAGAGCCGGTGGACGCGGCGATACCGTGGCGCGTGCGAAGCTTGCCGGGGTCATCCGATTCCGCGAACAACTTGGCACCCGGCCAAACGTCACGGCCGTCTACCATGGATATCCGTTCGATCGCCTGAGGCGCCGCCTCGGCCTGATCGAGTCGAACGAGAATCCCGGAAGCCTCGACCCGGCCGACGTGACGTGCATGAGCGAAGCGGAACTCGACGGCCTCGAACTCCCAAATCTCGACGACGCGACCCTCGTGGAGGCGTTTCAGTCCGCCGTCGCGTTTCAGGACGACGCTCGACTCGTCCGGTTCGCAAAGGTCCTCGCGGGTCGATCGCTTGAAAACGCCGGCGTCGATCTTCGTTCTGTTTTCGCGCCGCTCGTTCGCTCGGCGATGAAGGCGGATGACCCGGATGTGGCGCTTGAATGGATCGATCGCGCGATCGCACTCCGCACCGACTCCGAGGTGCGTCGAACGTTCATGACTTGGTCCGCCGAAGTGCTCGCCCGCACGGGGAAGCCCGAGGCCGCCCTCCGCGCGTATCAAGCCTTGCTCGCCGACTCATCGCCGGCGGCCCTCGCATCCGTCGCGCGGGACGGTGCGGAAACACTTCGCGACAACGGGCACGACGCCGAGGCGGACGCCCTCATCGCTCTGACAAGTCCGCATGCGAATCGTGAGTCGACGCCAAACGAGTCTTGATTCGCGCCGAACCTGTCGGTCTGGAGTGCGACCCCGGCATCTTCCCCGTCACGGAGGCTCGCGGCCGCCTACAACGGCGCTCATTTCCCGTTGTTCCCTCCGCTTCTCTCCAAGTCGCGCCCGACTTGTCGCCCGCCGGACTTGCGTTGTACGATAAGATTAAGTGGTCGGGGCCGTCCGGGGCTCGATCCCGATCACCCCTTCTCCACCACGAACCGTTCGGTCGTCGTCATCCTCGAAAGGGCACCGTCATGGCTCAAGCCATCGTCAATCCGGAAGAGCTCCGCCGGTTCGCCGTGCGGCTCAAACAGTTCAATTCCGAGATGATCAACCAGATGACGGCGATCCACGGTCAGCTTGTCGGCCTCGGCCAGAGCTGGCGCGACAAGGAACACGAGAAGTTCACCGAGGAGTTCGAGCAAACCCTCACCGTGATGAAAAGGTTCGTGGAAGCCACCAACCAGCACGTCCCCTTCCTGATGCGGAAGGCAGAGCGGGTCGAGGAATACTTACAGCAGCGTTGAGGACGTCTTTCCACTTTCGACCGGCGGACGACGTTTGAATACCCCCGAGGAAGTCAGTTTCGCTCGACTGGATCGACGCCCGGGCGAAACGCCAATCGTGTTCCCAACGAGCGCCATTCATGAGTCAGTCCGCCAATGTCCGCTCGGTTGACGCGATTCGCGACTTTCGGGTTGCGCTGACGAATTTCGCGGAGGAAGCGCGAACGGCGTTGTCCTCGGCTGAGATGGAAGTGCGTCGGACGCACGACTGGCTGACGCGCGACCAGCTCACACACTGGCAGGCCCAGATCAAGCGGCGGAACGAGCTCCTCTCGATGGCCAGGTCGGAACTGCACCGCCGTCGCCTCTCCCAACAGGGGAGCGACGCGATCTCGGATACCGAACAAAAAGAGGCCGTGCGAAACGCCCAGCGAAGGCTTGAAGAGGCCGAACTGAAGCTTGCCACGGTCAAGCGCTGGGTGCCGGTCCTGGAGCACGCGATCGCCGAGTATCACGCCTCCTCCCAGCCACTCGGCGATAGTCTGACGGGTTCCATCGTCAACTCGCTGACCCTGCTCGACAGGCTCGTCGGCTCCCTCGACTCCTATCTCGCGGCCCGGGCACCGGCTGCGCCGACGTTCAATCCCGAATCCTTGTCGTCGGCGGACCCCTCGGCCGTCACCTCCGAACGCGGCTCCATCGCACAGCCCGTGCAAGAATTCTCCGTCGATGTGAAAACGACCCCAGAGCCGGAGCACCCGGTCCCCGACGATGGTCTCACTCGGAAAGGAGTGCAAGAATGAGCGCAGGTGCCGCACGCCTCAAGCACGCCGTCAAAGACTTACGGGAGCACTGGGAGGAGACCAAGGAGTTCTGGGCCGACGGCGTGGCGAGAGACTTTGAGAAGGAACATCTCCTCCCCCTCGATCATCAAGTGAACACGACACTCCGCGGAATGGATAAGATCTCCGACGTCATGAGCAAGGTCCGTAGCGCGTGCGGCGAGTGACCTCGCCTGCCTTGAACCGTTCCCGCAACCTCGGACAAATCGACCATGTTATCGAACGAGACCGAGACGGACGTCGAAAGTCCTTCGACCGAAGTCGCCAAACCCTCACCCGGTCTGATCGAGCGGGAAGTCCGCGGCTTGCAGACCTTCGAAGCCTTTACCACCGAGCGGACCAAGAGCGAGGCCGAGACCGAACGCAGCTTTCGCCACCGTCGCGATGAGGAAGAGCGCGCCTATCAGGCTCAACGAACGCGAATCGTTTCGACCGCGCGAAGCGACACCACCCAGACAAAGACCAAGTACCAGTCGGTCCGCGACGAGATCATCAAGACCACCGACGCCGAAATCAAGGCCATTGAGAGCGAATACGCCGAGGCCAAGAAGAAGGCCGCCGGCCGTGCGAATTTCTCGAAAAACTCCGACAAGAAAAAGCTCGAGGAATCGCGCTGGCACTCCCTTGCGGTCTTCGAAGCCGGGAAAGACGGCGCGATCAAACAGTTTAAAGAGCACGAGTCGCTGCTCAAGGAACTCATCGAGCGCTTCGAAGATTTCAAGGCGATCATCAACCCGGTGCTGAATCGCACCCGACGGTTCGCGCCGAAGACCGAACAAGAGATTGAGCTTCCTCCGACCGCCGAGAAGCCGATCGAAGCTCTCGAGGCCGCACTGGTTGCCGCGGAAGAACAGGTTAAGCCTCTGGCGAAGCTCTTCTTGCCTAAACTGCTTTCACCTCAGGCTTTCGTCTGGCCGTTCCTCGCATTGGGACTTGCCCTGAGTTATCCCCTGGGACAGGCCCTCGGGTGGAAAGCCGGCCCCGGAATCGCGGCCGGGATCGCGATCGGTGCCGCCGTCGGGGCCTACATCGGTTTGTCAAAGATCGCCCGCCGGCAGGTCGCCAAGGTCGCCCCGGCACTGTCGGCAACCCTGGCAGAGTCTGAACGTCTGAAAGGCGGCGGCGGCGATTGGGCGAAGGCGACCTTTGAGACGACGAAAGTCGATGTTGAGGAACGCCGCCAGCGCGAGGTCGCCCAGGCGGACGAACTCTTCAAGCAAGTCTGCGTTGAGATCGACCGCCGGCGTGACGCCTCTCTTGAAGCCGCCGACGCGAGCTTCCCTCCCAAATTGCAGGCCGTTACGGAGCGCGGGGAGACCGAACTCAAGCAGGCCGACGAGTACTTCCCGAAGAAACTCGACGCGATCCAGGAACGCTTCCGCAAGGAGACCGCCGAGGTCGACGCCAGGCGCAAGGATCAACTGCAACACACCGACGACCAGTACAACGCTGCCTGGAAGGTCTTGACCGACCGCTGGGCCGGAGGGCTTCACGAGGTGGAAGTTCTCGCCGACTCGGTCAATTCCGATGCTTCGCGGATGTTCCTCGACTGGAACGCCGCCGAGTTCAACCTGGAGACCTGGCAACCCCCGACCGCCGTTCCCGACGGACTCCGATTCGGCTCGCTCTCGCTCGACCTTGCCGATATCCCCAACGGTCTCGCGGCCGACCCCAGGCTCAAATCGATCGGGCCGACCCGGCACGACGTCCCCGCGCTGCTCCCCTTTCCCAAGCTCGGTTCGGTCCTGATCAAGGCGGGCGACGGAAACGGGAAGAATCAGGCGGTTCTCCTGCTTCAAACCTTGATGCTCCGCTACGCGACGTCGCTGCCGCCTGGAAAAGTGCGGTTCACGATCATCGACCCGGTCGGCCTCGGGGAGAACTTCGCCGCGTTCATGCACCTGGCCGACTACAACGAGCAACTCGTCACGAGCCGGATCTGGACCGAGACGCCGCACATCGATCAGCGCCTCGCCGACCTCTCGGCTCACATGGAAAACGTGATCCAGAAGTATTTGCGCAACGAGTTCGAGACGATTGAAGCCTACAACGCGTTCGCGGGAGAGGTCGCCGAGCCGTTCCGTATCCTGGTCGTCGCCAATTACCCGGCGAACTTCAGTGAAACGGCCTCGCGACGGCTTCTCTCGATCGCGAGCACCGGCGCACGCTGCGGCGTTTATACGTTGATTTCTCTCGACACCAAGCTCACACTTCCTACGGGATTCCAGCTCAAGGAACTTGAATCGCGCTGCGTGAACTTCTTCTGGCGTGAGGGCAAGATGAACTGGCGAGACGGCACCCTCGGCCGCCTTCCCTTGACCTACGACGCGCCGCCGGACCCCGAGCGGTTCACTAAGCTGATGCACAAGGTCGGCGAACTGGCCAAGAACGCCAACCGCGTCGAGGTCCCCTTCGACTTCATCGCGCCCACCGCCGACAAGTACTGGACCTGGGACAGCCGCGCCGGCGTCGATGTGCCCTTGGGCCGCGCGGGGGCCACCAAGTTGCAGCACCTCAAGCTCGGGAAAGGGACGTCGCAGCACGTTCTGACGGCCGGCAAAACGGGTTCGGGCAAATCGACGCTCCTCCACGCGTTGATCACGAACGCGGCGCTGCGCTACAACCCGGATCAGCTCGAACTTTACCTGATCGACTTCAAGAAAGGCGTCGAGTTCAAGGTCTACGCGGCGATGGAACTCCCCCACGCACGGGTGATCGCCGTCGAGAGCGAACGCGAGTTCGGCCTCAGCGTTCTTCAGCGACTCGACGCCGAATTGAAGGCGCGTGGCGATACGTTCCGCGACATCGGAGTTCAGGATCTGAACGGATACCGTGAGGCACCCGGCATCAACCCGCCGATGCCGCGAATCCTGTTCATCGTCGATGAGTTTCAGGAGTTTTTCGTCGAGGACGACAAGATCGCCCAGGAGGTCGCCCTCCTGCTCGACCGGTTGGTCCGCCAGGGCCGCGCATTCGGCATCCATGTGATCCTCGGTTCGCAGTCTCTCGGCGGCGCCTATTCACTCGCCCGGAGCACGATCGGCCAGATGGCCGTCCGGATCGCCCTTCAGTGCAGCGAGTCGGACGCGCATCTGATCCTCTCCGAAGAGAATTCCGCGGCGCGGTTGCTGACCCGTCCCGGCGAGGCGATTTACAACGACGCCAACGGCCTCGTTGAGGGCAACAACTTCTTCCAGGTGGTCTGGCTCTCCGACGAACGCCGCGAGGATTACCTGCGGCAGCTCAAGGAACTCGCCCGGGCGTGGAACCGACCCCCTTCTTCGCAGATCGTGTTCGAGGGCAATCTTCCCGCAGTCTCGGCGAAGAACCATCTCATCGCCGGCCTGCTCGCCAATGACTCCTGGCCTGAGTTTCCCAAGGCCGAGTCTGCCTGGCTCGGCGAAGCGATCGCCATCAAGGATCCAACCGCCGCGGTCTTCCGCCCGCAATCGGGCGCGAATCTCTTGATCGTCGGGCAGAACGATATTGGGGCGCTGGGGATGATCTCAACGGCGATGATCGGGCTCGCCGCGCAGCACGATCCCAACGGCGTTCAGTTCGTCCTGATCGACGGCAGCCCGGCCGATAATTCGCTGGCAGGCAAGCTCGGTTCGCTGCGATCAGTCTTCCCTCACCCTTCGAAAGAGGTCACGATCCGCGAACTCGGGTCGACGCTCGCCGAAGTCGCCGCCGAGGTCGAACGTCGTCAAAAAGACTCACCACCCGACGTCCCGAACATCTACCTCGTCATTTTCGACGTTCAGCGCTTCCGGGACCTCCGCAAGTCCGACGACGAGTTCGGCTTCTCCTCCAGCTACGGAGACGAGGAAAAAGTCACGCCCCCGTCAAAACTCTTCAGTAACATTCTCAAAGACGGCCCCGCCCTGGGCGTCCACACCATCGTCTGGTGCGACAGCCTGAACAACCTGAACCGGACGTTCGACCGGAATTCACTCCGAGAATTCGAGATGCGAGTCCTCTTCCAGATGAGCGCGAACGATTCCAGCACCCTGATCGACTCCCCCGCGGCGACCAAGCTCGGACCGAATCGGGCCCTCTATTTCAGCGAGGAAGAAGGA
>JAYUFP010000982.1:0-2849 GCA_043738665.1 Isosphaeraceae bacterium | reverse complement strand
GGCGACCTTGAACGACGCCTCCCCTTCATTGATGTTCGGCGCGAGCACTTCAAGCCCCATCCGACGGCAGTCTTCGATATGTTCAACGAAGTACTTTTCGCGCTCCGCCCCGTCCATCTCCGACGATAAAAGCGCCGCCATGAAGTCGGTCGGGTAGTGGGCCTTCAGGTACGCGGTCTGATAGGCGACCAACGCGTAAGCGGTCGTATGTGACTTGTTGAAGCCGTAGCCGCCGAAGAACTCGATCAGCTCGAAAATCTTGCCCGCGACCGAGGCTTCCAGCCCGCGCGACACCGCCCCGGTCACGAAGTCTTTCCGCCCTTCGGCAATGACGTCGCTCTTCTTCTTCGAGATCGCCTTGATGGTCGCGTACGCCTTGGAGAGTTCGACCCCTCCCAGGCGGTTCAAGATCCGCATGACCTGTTCTTGATAGACCATCACCCCGTAGGTCTCTTCAAGAACCTCCTTCATGACGGGGTGTTCGTAGGTCGCCAGTTCGCGCCCGTGCTTACGGTTGACGTAGGCGTCGACCATGCCGCCGTTCAACGGACCGGGACGGTAGAGGGCGAGGATGGCGATCAGGTCGGCGAAGCGGTCGGGCTTCATCTTCACGAGGAGGTCGCGGATGCCCGAACCGTCGAGCTGGAACAGGCCCTTCGCCTCGCCGCGCTGAAGGAGCTTGTAAGTCGCGTCGTCGTCGAGCGGCAGCGACAGGAGGTCGAGCGGCTCACCGCGCTTCAGCTCGACGAGCTTCACCGTCGCCGCTAGGCTTGTCAGGTTCCTCAGGCCGAGGAAGTCCATCTTGAGGAGCCCGGCCTTCTCGACGTCCCCCATTTCCCATTGAGTACTGACGACTTCCTTATCTTTGTCCTTGTTGGGGATTCTCTGAAGCGGAACCATGTCGGCGAGGGGGCGGTCGGCGATCACGACACCGGCGGCGTGGGTGCCGACGTTGCGGACCGTCCCTTCGAGCCGGCGGGCGAAGTCCATCATCCGGCCGATCTCAGGGTCTTCCTCGCAGAGCTTGCGGAGCGCGGGCTCTTCCTTGAGGGCCTCGTCGAGCGAGATGTTCAGGCGGGTCGGGATCAGCTTGGTGACCTGATCGACGCGCGCCAGCGGGATGTTCAAGGCGCGGCCCACGTCCTTGAGCGCGGCCTTCGCGGCCATCGTGCCGAACGTGCCGATCTGCGCGACGTTCGCGGCGCCGTACTTCTGGCGGACGTACTCGATGACCTCGTAACGCCGCGTCTTGCAGAGGTCGATGTCGATGTCGGGCGCTTCCGAGCGGTTCGGGTCGAGAAAGCGTTCGAACAGGAGGTCATATTTAAGAGGGCAAACGTGACTGATTTCGAGGACGTAGCTGACGATCGCCCCGCATGCCGAACCGCGGGCGCTGCTGGGGATGTCGGCCTCGCGGGCGAACCGGACGAAGTCCCAGACGATCAGGAAGTACGACGCGAATCCCATCCGGCAGATGATCGCGAGCTCGTGCTCAAGCCGCTCTTGGGCGGCCTCCGGTGGGTTCTCACCGTAACGCTTGATCATCCCCTGTTCACAGAGTTCGCGGAGATAGTCTTCGGGGGTCTTCCGCGCCGGGGGCTCGAACGAGGGGAAGTGTCGCTTTCCGAGCCCGAAGCTGTCGTAATTCGGCTCGACGAGGTTGGCGATCGCGAGGGTGGTCGCCAGCGCTTCCTCGTGCCCCGGCATCGCCTCATACATCTCTTCGGGACTGCGAACGAAGAACTCCTGGGTGTCAAACTTCATCCGGTTCGGGTCGTCGAGGGTCTTTCCCGTGTTGATGCAGAGCAGGACGTCGTGCGCGGGGGCGTCTTCGCGGGTCAGGTAGTGGGCGTCGCTGGTGGCGACAAGCGGCAGGCCCATGCGCCTGGCGACCTCCACGGCCCCCTTCTCGCAGTCGTGCTGGATTCCGACCCCGTTGTTCTGGATCTCGACATAAAAATTCTCTTCCCCGAAGATCTTCTGATACCAGGCGCAGAGGCGTTCGGCCTCGTCCATCTTGCCGTGAAGGATCAGGTCGGAGAACTCGGCCGAGGCGCAGCCGGAGAGGCAGATCAAGCCTTCGGAGTGTTGTTCGAGGATTTCCTTGTCGATCCTCGGCTTGTAGTAAAACCCTTCCAGGAACGACTTCGAGGAGAGCCGCATCAGGTTCCGCATCCCCTCGCCGGTTCGGGCGAGGAGTGTGAGGTGGAACGAGTGCTCGCTCCCGCTCACGCCCCCTCCGGAGCGGTCGTTCCGGCGTCCCGGGGCGACGTAGGCCTCGATCCCCACGATCGCCTGGAAATGGGCTGCCTTCGCTTCGCGGAGAAACTCGACCGCGCCGTAGAGATTGCCATGGTCGGTGATCGCCAGAGCGGGCATGTTCAGGGCCTTGGCGCGGCTCACCAGGTCGGGAACCTTGCTCGCGCCGTCGAGCAGGCTGTAGTGGCTATGGCAGTGGAGATGGACGAAGGGTCGGCTCGCCGTGGACATGGATCGCAGTGCCTCGCTCGCGCAACGGCCCCTCCGTTCCAGGACGCGGCGACGACCCCGCCACTGAACCGGCGACCATCAAGGATTCTATCACAAAACGAGTGGCAGGCCACTCGCGAGGAGAGCGCCGGGTGCGCCAACGCATTCCGGCCAAGGAATGCGGCGGAAGCGGATCGACCGCGCCGGGCGAAGGTCTCCCGAACTTCGATTCCTTGGAGTGCCGGAGCTCGCTCCCGCTTTCAAACGGTCCAGGCGCACCTTCCACCTCGACCCCCTCAAGAAGGCCCGAAAACCCATCAAATACCCCTGATATCGACGCTCAGACGTCGTGTTCAGACGCTTCCGCGGGCTCGTTGGTC
>JAYUFP010000981.1:0-23993 GCA_043738665.1 Isosphaeraceae bacterium | reverse complement strand
CCGTTGAGAACTAAACGGCCCTCGCCAAAAGGCCCGTTCTGTTGACCTTCGACGGTTCCGATCGCTAAATTATTCGTTTGACTGGGTTCCATCCCGATCGACCGCTGCCTGCCGAGACGCCCGCCATGAGTGCAGCCATCGCTCGCCCGCCGTATTTCCTCGGTATCGACCTCGGCGGCACCAACATCAAGAGCGGTGTCGTCGATGACACGGGCCGCGCCATCTCTTCGGTGAGCATCGAAACGAACGCCGACCGCGGACCCGTCGAGGGGTTGGAGCACCTGGCCGATGCCGGGCGCCTCGCAGTGAAGACCAGCGGTTTCGGTTGGGACGACATCATGGCGGTCGGCCTGGGAACTCCCGGAACTATGGATATCGGCGAGGGCATCTTGCTCGACCCGCCGAACCTCCCCGGCTGGGTGAACATTCCGATCCGTCGATTGCTGAGCGAGAAGCTCGGTAAACCCGTCACTTATCAAAATGACGCCAACGCCGCCGCTTACGGCGAGTTCTGGGCCGGGGCGGGACGCGGCGTGGCGAGCCTGGTGCTCTTTACCCTGGGAACGGGGATCGGCTGCGGGATCGTCGAGCACGGGAACATCATCGAGGGCCGTCACAGTCACGGTGCCGAATGTGGGCACATCATCATCCAGATGGACAACGCACGCCTCTGTTCATGCGGCCGTTACGGCCACCTGGAAGCCTACGCCTCGGCAACCGCGCTGGTGAAGCGCGCGGCGGAGGCGCTCGAGAATGAGGAATCTCTCCCGCTTCGGAGGGCACTCCAGGAAGGGCAACTCAGCAGCAAGGCGGTCGCGACCGCAGCGGAACAAGGGGATCATCTCGCCAAGCGCCTGATGCATGAGACGGCCCGCTATCTCGCGGTCGGCGCGGTCTGCCTGATGCACACGATCGACCCGGACGTTATCCTCTTCAGCGGCGGAATGATTGCCGCCGGCCAACCCTTCCTCGATAAGATTCGCGAGAACATCCAATCCTTGGCTTTCCCCGTGCCGGCCGCCAAGACGAAGGTCGCTTATGCCGAACTCGGGGGCGACGCCGGGTTCATCGGCGCAGCGGGCTGTGCTCGGCAAGCCTACCGGCGGATCGGCCGCTGAGCCTGGCTCACACGATCGCGTTCTAGATTGGATCGACACCTCGTCGTAAGGACGGCGAGTTCGATTCCGTAGCGCGCGAGGTCCGAGCTTGGCGAATCACGAAAACGAGCCCCAGATCCCTTGGAGCAAGTCCGACGGCCGGCTGACCTTGGCCTGGTGTTTCGTTGGAATGATCGCACGTGCCCCCCTGGTTTCGAGGATCGAGGGCGTTCTCGACCACGACCAGTCGGTGGTCAGCCTGATGGCGCTCGACATTGCTCAGGGGCGCAGACTCCCGATTTTTTTCGACGGCCAGCGCTACATGGGGGCGATCGAGTCCTACGTCGCGGCGGTCTTCGTTCGCCTCGTCGGGCACGGTCCGACGACCATCGCGCTGGCCCCGCTCGTCTTCTACGGGCTCTTTGTCGCCGGTCAGTACGCGGTTTGGCGCGTCTGGCGGGATCGAACGACCGGACTTATGGCGGCCGCGCTCACCGCCGTCGGGTCACCGATGATTGCGCTCTGGGGGATCGTGCCGCGAGGGGGGTACGTTGAGTTCCTCGCCTGGGGGCTGCCGACGATGGCCGTCTATCGGGTCGTCGCGAGGCCGGGACGCGCTAAGGCTTCCCCCTGGAGGCAAGCCGCCTGGGGGTTTCTGTTGAGCGTTGGTTATTTTATCAATCCCCTTTCGCTGACAATCTACGTGGCGATCGCGCTCGACTGGATGCTCGCGCGTCACGGCGCGGATCTTCGACGTCGGCGGCTCAAGAATGTGAGATGGCTCGACTCAAGGTTTGCCGGTCTTGTCTGGCTCGTGCTGGCAATGGGATGGGTGTGTGCTCTGGCGTTCTGCTGTTTCGTCGACCCTCACGAGGCCGGGAGTGAGTTGCCTTACATTGCTTTCGGCGGCTGGTTCCAGGGTGCCTGGACGTTGCCCGCGGGGGCGATCGGGGTTGTGCTCTTGCTCGGGGCCGCCGGTTGGTGGTCAAACCTGCCGCAACGCCTTTACTCCCGAGTTGTCGAACAGCCCTGGACGGTCATCGGCGTCCTCGCCGCGTTCCTTCCGTTTCTCGTGAACAGCACGCTGACCCGCGTCGGATTTCTTCCCGCATCCCCGACACTTCCGGTCTGGATCTCGGCCCCCTGGCGGTCGGCTGAGAACGTTCGCACGGCGGTCTCGGCGCTGGGGCCTTTGCTGGGGTCCGATCCGCATGTGGCCGAGACTGTTTTGATCGGTCAGGGCGTGGATCCCCCGGTCTTGCGATGGGAGTCGCTTGCGAACGCGTTAACGTCGGCGAGTCCGTTCGTGGTCGCGACCATCTTGGTAATGCTCGTCGCCGCGGTCATTCGGGATCGGGTGTTCTGGAGAAAGTTCGTGTCCCTGCGGTGTGAAGACGTGGCCCCACCTTCCGCATTCGCGATGGCCGGTCTTGCCGTCTGCGTCGGGATGTTCATGCTTCAGGGCACGAGTCCGAACGTGTCTTCGGTGCGTTACCTTGTACCCGTCTGGGTCACGCTTCCGGGCTTGATCGCTTGCGGGCTTCAGGTCCTGCCTCGCAAACCGGCCGCGGTTGGACTGGTCGTTTTGGTCGTTCCGTGGTGTGCCTGTCAATTCTCGCTATGGAACGATCTGGACCGTCAGGCCTCGGCTCGTCCTCTCGCGGAGGAACTTGGGCGACGTGGCGTCAAGGCGATCGTCGCTCCGACGCCCGTCGCTTTGATCGTCGCGAACCTCTCGCACGGTGAGGTTGGCGCAGTCGAATTCAAGCCCATGTGGCCCAGGCTCCGGGATCGCTATGCCTCTCGTTTTTCGGTCGGCCATCCGCTGACATGCGTCGTCGACCGACGGTTCCCTTGGACGATCCACGGCCGGGGGGGGTGGGCTCCCGAGCAAGATCTCGGAAGGCATCTCCTATCTCTTTCCGCGAAGCATCCCGGACGAGTGAACAAGAGCGGGCAAGTCGGCCCTTACGAGATCTGGGACATCGACCTTCCCATTAATCTCGTCCTCGGGACGCTCATTGATCGCGAGAGGCTCGCGGCGCGGCCTTGAGGTTCTGGGCGGAAATTGAAGGCTGTTCCGGAGCCGATTCCACAGCGCCCTTGATCCGTTTGAGCTGAAGACCGGGTTCGTCATCGACTCCCGGGATCTCTCCCAGCCAGTTCCAGATCCGTGAGGCTTTCGTCTGGTCCTCGGTTTTCCGGGCCTCAATTTTTAGGTCGGCCACCGTCTTCGCGCCGTGTTTTCCTTTCGCGGTTTCGCGGGCCGTTTTCACTTCAGTTGAGTTCAGTTTCGTCCCCGTCGTGCCCGATGCGAGAAGGTTCGTGCGGTTCTGCCGGTGAGGCAGGCCCAGGGCGTGACCCAGCTCGTGGGAAGTGACGCGGGGGATCGGCTCGTCGATTCCCCCCTCAACGGCCTTGAGCTTCGCCGTCTCCTGCACGAGCGCAAAGTCGCCCCCCAACCAGACTCCGTTGACGGCGAACTTGTGCAGATAATAAACGTGTAAGCCGTCGTGATTGCGACTCATCTCGGGTAGGAGCATCCTGTACGAAAACAGATCCGGCGGGGTGTCCTCCTTGAGCTTCTCGCGGAAGCACTCTTGTCGCGCGGCGGGCTCCCGGACGATCGATTCCAGGCCCCAGTGGATTCCGGCGACGTTCCAGATCCGGTTCGCCTTGCCGAGAATTCGATGGACGTCGGCGTCGCCAAGGTGGCAGTCGATCTCCGGGAGGTCGGTCGCTGATAGGATGTGGATGCGGAGTGGAATCACGAGAAACTGCTCGAACGGCGGGGGTTTTAGCACGTCTTCGAGCCCATCTTCGTCGGCGATGACTTGCGGGTGGCACTCGAAGAGAGTGATGCCAAGGATCAAGAACACAGTGGGGAGACGTCGCACGGGCTTCCCTCCGGTCGAACTTTGAATCGTTGAATCTTCGGGGCAAATCGTACCGGACTCAAGACTGCCGAGAGGATTTTGGGGAATGCGGCGACTCTTGCCCTTGGATTTGAGGCGGTGTTATTCTGTATAGAGGCTGACGCGGAGGGCATGAACCCGGGTTCGTTCTCGCGGACGAGCCGGTTCAACGGAGCAGGCCTGGATGTTCGCGAACGTTTTCGGAGTTGATTTCAGCGGAGCGAAGCTCGCGGGTCGTAATACCTGGATCGCGCGGTTGGAGCGTCTCAGCGAAGGAACGACTTCCCCGAGTCATCGTCTGGTCGAACTCGCCAGTCTGGAGCGGCTCGGCGGAGTCGCCGATCGTGAGCCGGCACTGGCGCATCTGGTCGATCTGATTGCCGGCTCAAGCGACTCTCTCTGGGCTCTCGACTTTCCCTTCGGCTTACCGATCGAGGTTCACGGGACGGGGAAATCGAGGTCCGGGACGTTCGAGTGGGTCGAGTCGTGGGAAGGTGACGCCTATGCTCTCGGTCTGGAGTGCCTCGACCGTGCCAGGGGACTCGGCGGCCCGAATCACATCCGCCGTCTCACCGATCAAGAGATGAAAACACCGTTCGATTGCTATCACTACCGGATCATCTACCAGACGTTCCACGGCATCAAGCAGGTTCTGGGACCGCTCAGAAAGCTCAAGCAAACGGCCATCCTGCCGTTCCAGTATCGCAGACTTCCGACGGCGAAGCGCGTATTGGTCGAGGCTTGCCCGGCATCGACGTTGAAGCGGTTGGGCCTTTGTCACCAGAACTACAAGCAAGCGCAAGGGGGACCGCTCACCGTGTTGCGGCGTCGCAACCGGCGGTCGATCATCGACGGATTACGCCACTCGGTCTTGATCGATGAGCGTGAGCGCAGGGTGATGATGCGGAACCCGGGCGCGGACGCCCTCGATGCGTTGATCGCGGCGGTCGGCGGCGTTCAAGCGTGGGCCGCGTGTGATCACGCATCCGTTTCGCCCCACCCGCGATATCCCCGCGAGGGGCGGATCTACGCTTGAGTCCGATCGATCAGACTTCGGCCGCGCCGCTCCGGTCGACGGCCTCGCAGACCGCGGCCTCACAGAACATGGTCGGACATGGGGCCGAGAACCGGAACCGGACGGCGTAGGCACCGTAGGGGGCGGGAGTCGCTCCCACGACCTCGCCGCGAACACAGGCGATCGCCGTGCCGACGTTCTTGTAGACCCACATCGGCAGATTCTTGGGAGGCCACTCGCCCATGACGATCAGGGCGCCGCCGCGGCTGAGGTTCAGCAATCGCCCGTAAACCGTGCCGAATTCGTCGCCGCTCCACCAGCCGACCCAGACCTCGGGTACGACGGCGACGTGCCTCCGCGCGCCACGGCGGTCCGAGTTGTCGGCCTTGAACGCTCGGAGGATCTTGTCGAAAAGTGAGCGATTCTCGGGCGAGGTTTTTTTCTCGGCGGGAGGCTCGTCGGCCGCCGTCTGGGGTCTGTCGAGCCGGACATGCTTGTGCTTCGATCGTCCGGAACCGTGAGTGGACGGCTCGTCGCGGTCGGTTTCTTCGAGTCTCATCGTTCCTGCCTGATCGCTCGGACTCAAACAAGTTCCCGTGGCTTTTGCCACACACGGGAATCCTATGTTTCCGACGACCAGGCGTGAGCGGCGTTGCCGCGAATCAACAGGCGGGGGATTCAGTCGCTCGCCGTCACCGTCTTGAGGAGACGCGCTCCGGCCTTGGGTGGCGACGCCCGGTAACCCGCCAAAACGGTTCAACGGCGTGTCGCCGGACGGACGGCAAGCGTGCCTCGACCCGTTCCACGTCTGAATGCGGATCATCAGGCGGTCACGATCTGAGCACCGCCGGAGAGCGGGAACCGCCGGGTCACGCCGCGAGTATCGACGACGAGGCCGGCGTTCTTGAGGATCATTTCGTAGTCGAACGCGCGGTGGTCGGTCGCGATGAGCACACAGTCCTGCGCCTTGAGCAGCTTGGCCGTCAAGGGAGTGCTTTCGAGCCGGATCGTATGGCCTCGCAGCGGCGGGAGGACGGGGACGTGCGGGTCGGAGTAGGCGATGCTCGCGCCACGGTCTTGGAGCAGTTCCATCAGCTCGAACGCGGGGCTTTCGCGGCAGTCGTCGACGTCGGGCTTGTAGGCCGCTCCCAAGACCAGGATCGAGCTCCCCTTCACGGCCTTGCCCCGGGCGTTAAGCGCGTCGGTGACGCGCTCCACGACGTGGTGGGGCATTTTCGTGTTGATCTCGCCCGCGAGTTCGATGAACCGCGTGTGCAGGCCGTGGCAGCGTGCCGCCCATGTGAGATAGAACGGGTCGATCGGGATGCAGTGTCCGCCGAGGCCGGGTCCGGGGTAGAACGCCTGGAAGCCGAAGGGCTTGGTCTTGGCCGCGTCGATCACTTCCCAGACGTCGATGCCCATCCTGTCGAACACGAGTTTCAGCTCGTTGACGAGGGCGATGTTCACCGCCCTGTAGGTGTTTTCGAGGATCTTGCAAGCCTCGGCGACTTCGCAGCTCGTCACCGAGACCACTTCCGAAACCGCCGCGCCATACAGAAGCCGTGCGAGTTCGCCGCTGACGGGATCCCACCCCCCGACCACCTTGGGGATGTTCGCCGCGGAGAACCTGGGATTGCCCGGGTCTTCCCGTTCGGGGCTGTAAGCAAGGAAGAAGTCACGACCGGCCACGAGGCCGCCGGCCTCAAGCTCGGGGCGAAGGACGTCACGGGTCGTGCCGGGATACGTCGTGCTTTCGAGGATGACGAGTTGACCCGCCCTCAGATAACGCCCGATCATACGGCCCGTCTGGCTCACGGCGGTGAGGTCGGGCTCGCGATGCTTGCCGAGCGGTGTGGGGACGCAGATCAGGATCGCGTCGGCTTCACCGAGCCTCGAAAAGTCGGAGGTCGCCGAGAATCGCCCGCTGTCCCGCAGCGACTTGACCCGTTCCGAACTGATATGACCGATGTAGCTTTCACCGGCCTCAAGGCGATCAACCTTTGATTGATCGATGTCGAGCCCGAGCACCGGGAAGCCTTTGCCGGCGAAGAGTTCAACGAGCGGAAGACCGACGTAACCGAGCCCGATCACTCCGACCTTCGCCGTGCGGTCGACGATCCCTCTCCGGAATCGTGTCGCCATCGTCTCGGTCGTCAGGGCCGGAGAGGATTGTCGGGCGTCAAACAGCGTCGGACTCGGCGAACTCGTGGACATCATGGATTCCTCAAAAAAAGGGAGCGCCCACCCTCACCGCCCGGAAGGGAAAGACCTCCTTTGTTCAGTCTAGGACGGGACCGAGATTTCCGACTCGTCAATTCATCAGCGCGTTGAAAAGCAACCGAAATGTGCCGTGGGTTTGACCCCGATGTTGCGGAGGAAACCCAAACAGCACGACCGAGCCCTCACCGCGGCGAATCTCAACAAGCGCAGCCTTTCCCGCGATCTTCGAAGGACCCAGCAGCCAACCACTTTCCAGAGGGTTTGTCGCGGCGAAACGCAAGGCCACGCGCACCTCCTTGCTGTCGGTATCGAACGCGAGGGAGCGGTCGAAGTAGGCCGGGATCTCACGGGGCATTCCGTAAGTCAGTATCGACGACCCCTGGACCTCTGTGCGTAGGATCGAGCCCGGCGAATAAAAATCCGATGTGGAAAGACCTTTCAGGACACTCTTCACCGGCAGATTCAGAGCCTCGATCGCGAACTCACACGAGGCATCGAGGCAAACCAGCCGACCCCCATCCTGAACAAACTCGCGAAGGGCCGTCACCCCCTCCTGCCCCATCCCTCCGACATACTCGGGTGCCGTTTCGTTCGAGGCGTAACCGGATTGGAGAACTTTGGGATCGATGGAAGAGATCAAGAGGACGTCGAACCGGTCCCTGAGCTTGCCCGCGCGGACGTCCGCGTTGTGAACGGTCGTGTACGGGAACTTGAAGGACTCGAGAACGAAACGGGTCCACCCTTCGTCCATGCTCGGCATCCAGGGCTGATACAGGGCCACCCGTTTCGTCGAAATTTCGGCCGACTCCAACGCATCCTTAGCCACCGATTGAATGGTGCCCGCGAGGGGCGAACGCCCGGTGTTCAGGACCCGTTTTGACGCCTCGTTGATCGGTATCAGGATCGTGCCGGGTGCGACGCCGGGTTGAGAACTCGCAGTCACGACCCGGAGCTTGACGCCCGCGCTTTGAAGCGCGACCCGCAAGGTCACGTCGTCGTTGCTCTCACCCGAGAACTTCAGAAACGGATCGTTCAGGTCGTTCGACTTAGGAACCGCATTCCGTCGCGGAGGCTCGATCGAACCGAGCCTTTCGGACTCGGCCTTGACCGGGTTCAATGCCTCGACGACGCGGACACCCATCTGAAGCGGGAGTGTCCATCCCGCGACGTCGTAAGGGGGCTCGGCCTTGCCTCCCGCGGTCAGGCGTTCCGGGTAGACCTGTCTCTCAAGCATGTCTTTGACGTGAGCCCGATAGGGTTGCGAGGCGGGAATGAGCCAGCTTCCCTCGGGGAATTTCACTCCTTCGGCTTCGAACGCGGCTTTGGATCGATGGATCTCGATCCCCGAGTCATGGAGAATCCGGAGCATCCGGACGGTCGAGCCGGGATCGCGCTGATCTGCCGGGATGACCCACGCGTACGGCGGCGCGGTTTTGCCACGCTCGACGGCGTCTGAGGCCATCGTCACGAGGCCCGTCTGGAACCGGTCGTGATATCGCGCGGCGAGGGTGAGGAGCGACCGGGCGCAGATCTTCTCATATTCGAGGATATCGCGGAGTCGCCACCAACCTCCCGGCCAGGGGTTCGCGAAGTTGACCGAGAGTTTGTGGTCGATGAAACCCCGCGACGACCCCTTCAACTCGTCCTTGTCGATGAAGATCGGCGAGGCCATTCGCACGCTCGCGGCCTCGGTGAGCACGGCCACGATATTGTGGCGCTGGGGTGTGGTCCGGTTTCCGCCGTTCCACCAGTTATCGTACATCGCGTTCGTGAGAATCCCCTGTTTGCCGGCGGCGGCCAGATCGTTGGCCATGTGGGCGCCGATCAGGAAGATCCCTTGCGAAAGCCTCGGGTCGAGGTTCGGATTCACCGGGTCGTAAAACGGCGGCACGAAGAGCCTCGCCCCTTTCGTGCCCATCTGATGGACGTCGTAGAGGAGCGTGGGAAACCATTCCTTGTAAAGCAGCCTGGAAAAGAGCTGGGTTTCCTTGAGGTTAAGCATGAACCAGTCACGGTTGGTGTCGTGCCCGGCATATTTGTGATAGAGCTCGACCATCCCCGCGCCTTCCCAGGACTTTCCCTTCGACTTCTCGTACCAGGCCGCTACCTTGTCGATGCCGTCGGGGTTCGCCGAGGGGACCAGGATCAGGATCGTCTTGTCGAGCACTTCACGAGTGGCCGGGTCGTCTCCGCTCGCGAGATCATGGAGCAGTTCCATGGCCATGAACGTCGATGCCGTTTCGGTCGAGTGAATCGAGCAGGTGATCGCGACCACGGTTTTGCTCTGGGCGATCGCATCGGCTCGTTCCTTGGCGTCCCCGAATTTCCGCGGGTCGGATAGCTTCTCCTGGAGCGTTCGAAACCGTTCGAGATCGGCGATCGTCTCGGCGCTTGAAACGAACGCCGCGACGTACGGTCGACCCTCCGTCGTTTCACCAAGCACCCGGACGGTCACCCGGTCCGAAGCCCGATCGACCTTCCGGAAATACTCGGTCACCCCGTCCCAGGACACGAGCCTTCCGTCGGCCCCCGGTCGATAGCCGAGATGGGACTGCGGTGAGGGAATTTCAGCCCCGGGAATCGGCCGCGTCACAACCACGAGGAAGGCGAGTAACCACACGATGATGGAAACACGGCGTGGCATGTTGCGATTCCGAATCGAAGGGGATTTTGACCGTTGAAAATGACCGGGGGACTTGAGCGTTGTCGCGGCATCCCCGTTTGGACGGTTCATTGGAACACAGGTGACGCGTCCGGCGTCAGTCGGAAAAGAGATGCACGAGAAATCGGCGCGGAGTAAAGTGATAAAGGGTGACGTTTCAGGAGGTTCGGAACACGGGCGCTGGGTGTTTCGTACCTCGATTCCTAGACTCGGGAGGCCGCCGATGTCCGAGATCGAATGCCCGAAGTGTGGCAGGCTTGGGTCTGTCCCCAAAGACAAGCAGAACTCCCGACTCGTCTGCAAGAAGTGTCTCTCAGTCTTTCACATCACGCCCACGGGGAGGGTATTGCTCGGGGAAGTGCCCGACCACAAGTACGAAGAGCACATGCAAGCCGCCGCGCTCGCCGCGGAGAAGAAGCATCGCGCTGTCGATGTCGTGGCCGATTACAACGTCGGCCGCACCGGGGTGTTAGTTGGGATTCTCGCCCTCGGACTGGTCTGCATCGGCGCCCTCATCTACTTTTCCGAGAATTCCTCCAAGGAATACCTTGAATTCAAAGGGCGAAGCGTCGCCGAAGCTCTTGTGGCGGACGATATCAAATTCGTCATGCAAAATTCGGCGAAAGAGGGTGCTTCGGATGTAAACCAGTGGTTCGCCAACGTTCAACCGATGCTGGCCGACTTGAAGAAAGAATCCGCCAAGAAAGAACTTGAAACTCTCGTGATGGTGATCGAGGAGGATTTCGAAGGCAAGAAGGGACAGGTCGAAGTCGCCTACCGCCAAACCAAAGGAACAAGCCGCAGCGAGTTGATCGCCAAGGAGGCTGGTGCCAAACCGACCGGACGGACGTCGCTCACCGTGCCGATCTACTGGGTCAACGAGGGAGGAAAGTGGGTGGTCGACGGTAAGAAAACTCTCACCGCGGCCTCAACCATCCATTGATCCGGCCGATCCGGCCGACCCGGCTCAACCAGCCCAGCGACCTTCCACAATCATGTGCCGCTCTGATGAGACCGCCGCGGCGTCGAGGGCCTCGTCGAGCGAGCGGAACCCGCCGCCCCCAGATTCGAGCCCGCTTGGTTCCGGATCTTGGGGTCGCGGGCGACCACTCCGCTGAGCCGTAATCCCGGCTGTCTGAGGATCAAGGGCGCGTGAAACGCCCTTCCGGCGAGGACGCACCAGGAGGATTGCAAAGTCGAGAAATCCTCGAAACCTCGCCCGCAGTCTAACCGCGGAGATCGCAGAGACAAGACGAGAGAAGAAACGAGAGCGGATTCGCTCGCCTTTATCTCATTTCTTGTCTCTTCTCTGCGATCTCCGCGGTTAATCCGCTTTTTGACTTTGCAATCCTCCTGGAGGACGCACCCGACGATGGCGGTCTTGGACCGGAAGGGGGGTTCGTGCTGGGTCGGCCGTCATGGGATGAGCTTGAGCCGGGCGTCGATCGAGATCGTCTGATCGATCATTTTGTTCATGATGGTGAGGCTAAGTTCGATCTTCTGCACGATCGAAGACTCCGTGATCCGCCCCGACTTCGTGTCGAGAGACACGTTGCCGTTGCCTTCTTGCTTCTTCATTTCCAGGACGATCTGGCTGGCGGGATCGGGAATGATCTTCGTTTCGAGGACCGAAGTGATCTTGGCCGCGTCGCCGGAAACATCGGCAAGGGTGTCCTTATGCGTCAGTGTCAGTTTCAAGGGCTGAACGGGCAGTTCGAGCGAGCCCGACCAGGTTGCCCCCTTGGCGACGGCTTTCTCGGGAAGGACCGGGACGACCTGCGCGAAGACGTTCTTGAGCCCCTTGTCGCTCAGAAAGCTTCCGCCATCGGCGACCGCCGCAAAGGGGGACGCCTGGAGCGCCGCGGTCAGCTTCTCGGGGACCTTGGATTCGAGCACTTCGCCCCTTGAATTGATCTTGAGCTTGAAATCCGGGCCGATCGCGACGCTGTAGATGTCGTGGAAGACTTTCGCCGCCCCTTCGTCCGGCTTGTCGGCCTTGGAGTCGTATTGGATCTTCTGTGGACCGGCTTCCACGGCCGCCCGCACCCGGTCCATTTTCATGACGATGTCGGCGGTCCCGTCGGGCGTCACGCTCTTCACGGTCCAGGTGAGATTGACGGTCAGGTCGTTCTTGCTCGTGACTTCCTGGCCCTCTGCCTTCACCTTGATCTCGTTCCTTTGACCGAACTCATAACGGAAGACCTGCCCTTCCTTAAACTGCCAGCGTAGCAGTGTTTGGGCCTGGGCCGGGGAGACCGCGGCCAGCACCAGCGCGGCGGTGAAACCCGCTCGCGCGGCGAAGGTGCGAAGTGTCGAGAACATGCGTCTTTCTCCTGATGGGCGACCTTCGAGCGGCCTAGGGACGTCTCTCGCGAGACGAACCACGTGCCCATTTCTTGAGCCGGAGCCACCGGAACCGAGATCCGGCTGGTCATCGCCGCGACCCGTTGAGCATAAGCGCGGGCCTTCCGGAGCGAAAGACCCGAGCAACGGGGTCGCATGCTCCACTTGTCAGGCGTGTACGGCGGGGGTCACAATCGAGGACGGAACGAGAGGCCGGGAAGCGTCAGTAAACACGAAGGCGATGGGAACAATGGCAACCGCATTCGATTGGAAACTCTGGCCCGAGACCCAGGCCCGGGTTGACCGCTGGGTCCGCGAGTCGCTCGATGGCAACGCGTTCGCAAGTCGCCTCGCCGAGCGGATGTCCGCCGAAACAAGCACCCGGTTCGCCGATTGGGTCGACCATTTCGTGATTTCCTCGCGTAAAGAACTTCTCGGAGAGCTGACGCGGCTCGGTTACGCTCAGGAATCGATCCATTACGCGGCGAGCGCTTTGGTTTACGCTCACCGGGGCGCGATGTTCCCGCGCATCGTGGTCCTCCCCGAGCAAGGGCCGGTTGTCCTCGAAGTCGCGATCAAAGTGGAGTCGATCGCCGCATTTTCAAGGGCTCACGACCTCGGACTCGAACCCATCGGTTACCCGCAAGGCCCGTACAGGTTCGCCCGGGTCGATGGCGAGGCCACCCGGTTCGCCGCGGTCGAGCGCAGAGCGTATCTCGGTTTCGAGCCCTTCCCCGGCGAACTCGCGCGCGAAGGACGGATGCGGCCTCACGCGGCGCGCGACACCTTGGCCGCGTTCGAGCTCTGGCAGGGTCGAAGACGGCGGTTCGACGACGACGCCGAGGGGTTCGACCAGACGGAGACGACCCTGGAGAAAGTGATCGAACTCGCGGGCTCGCGCGACCTTGCGTGTCACCTCGTCTTTGAGGCCGAGCGCGAATACTGGCAGTCAAGGAACCGGGCCGCCCGCGTCCAGAAGGGGCGACAGGACAGGCTCGGTCTGGGATGGGCCAACCACGACCACCACACGTTCCGCTGCTCCAGGCGCTTTTTCCCCCGGGTCATCGCCATCTTCAAGTCCCTCGGCTTCGTTTTGCGCGAGCGGTTTCACGCGGGCGAACACGCGGGGTGGGGCGCCCAGATCCTCGAACACCCCACGACCGGAGTGGTCATCTTCGCCGACCTCGACCTCGCCCCCGAGGAGGCCTCGGCCGACTTCGCCCACACCCCCCTGCCCGACCTTCCGAGGCCGAATACCGTAGGCCTCTGGGTCGGTCTGCACGGCGAATCGATGCTCGACGCCGGAATGCATCACCTCGAAGCCCAGTTCGATTTCGACGCGCTCCGCGATGACTTGAAAACCGAAGAAAACATCGAGGTCATGAAGCCGTTCTCAGATTTCCCCTTCCTCCGCCAGGCGTTCACGGCCGGAGAACGGTGGCCCGTCCCGAAACGTCGCGCCGACCGTCTCTTGGAGATGGGTTGGATCGACCAAACGCAGCACGTGAAGTTCCTCGCGGAGGGGAGCATCGGCAGTCACCTCGAAAATTTGCAACGAAGCGACGGCTACAAAGGCTTCAACCAGCAATCGGTGAGTGCGATCCTGGCCGCGACAGACCCGCGCTTGCACTGAGGGCAGAGTCGATGATTTCGAGACGCGACAACGTTTCGTCGCTACAATTCACTTGTCAAAGATCGATCGTCGGTTTGGTCCTCAATCCGTTCTGCCGAGACGGCTGGAGTCTTCGATGATCTCAAGACGCGCGACGATCTTCCTCGCCTCTCTCTTTATCATCGCCCCAGCGCGTGCCGACGATCTGACTCCCGAAGCGATTCTCAAAGAAAAGAGCCTGAAACGGGCTGGGTCCGCCTACGTTCTCCCCATTGAAGCGGAGTTCCAGAGGAAACTGAACGCGGCGAGGACGCTTTATCGCAGCGTTTCCGACGCCGCGACGCGTAAATCCGAGTACGAGCGGAACGTCGAGGCGGGTCGCAACGAGCTCCGGCAACTCGAACAACAGCGGGTGTTCGTCAACCAGGAACTCGCCCAGGCGCGGAATGGCCAGGAAAACAACCGGCTCGTCGCCACGGTGAACGCGCTGAACGGCCAGATCAATCTTCTCAATCAGCAAATCCACGACCCGAACTCGATGCAGGTTCTGGGTGCCAAACTCTCCTCCCGTCGCGAAGACTTCATCGAGGCGGTCTTCGCTCTCCGGCAGCTCATCGACAAGGCGGAGGAGGAGTACGCCGCCGCCGCCGAAGATCCGGGGATCACCGAAGCCCTCGCGTCGATCAACAAGAAAACCAAGGCAAAGCTGGTCCTCGGCCCTTCGCGGACGTTCCTCGACAATCTCAAGACCTTGGAGAAGGTCGAGGCCTCCGTCCTGTCCGAGAGCGTGGCGCTGAGGAAAGAAGGGGGCGTCTACATGGTCGACGTGACCTTCAACGGTAAGGTAACCAAACCTCTGGTCTTCGACACCGGGGCGTCTTCGGTCGTGCTCCCCGCCGAGATGGCCGCGGAGATCGGCTTGAAACCCTCTCCGAACGACAAGCCGATCAAGGCGATCGTGGCCGATGGCACCGAAGTGAACGCCCGGATGACGACGATCCCGACCATGCGGGTCGGAAAATTTACGGTCAAGGACGTCGACTGCATCGTCATGCCGGCCGAGAAGAAGAACGTCCCGCCTTTGCTGGGACAGACGTTTCACAAGCATTTCACTTACAAGTTCACGCCCGAGACCGGAAAGCTGATGCTCTCCCGGGTCGAGACCGAGGAGCCGGCCGCGACGGGTCCGAAGACCAAGGCCGCGGCGAAGTCGCGGACGAAGAAGGGGGCGAAGCCCTTGGAGAAGTCATCGTCGGACAAGTGAACTCGAACCGACTCAGTCGCGTTCCTCTCGGGAATGCTGAAGTATCTCGATTTGCATTTGAAGCCGTGCCATCTCGCGAATCAGGCTGTTCAGGACGAGATTCGTATCCGTCTGGATCGCACGGACGAGGCGAGTCTCGACGTAGCGATCGAGCTTGCGGAGAATCGGTCGATGGATCGGAGCGGCGACGTTCCAGGCCGTCCTCAAGATCCAATTGATCATGCCAGTCATCATTCACCAAGAGGTTGGAGTGCGGCCTGGCCCTCGCGAGTCCCCGGGGTCGAAGGCCGTTCCGGGCGTTTCGAGTTGACCGTGTTCGGCTCGCCCGAAACGGAAGCAACGTCCACCCGCGACGCCGGTCGCGATGCGGGATTATTCCGGCGCCGATCCTTCCGCCCGGCCCGAGAGCGTTCGATCAAGCCGGAGTACATGGCCGCCGCGCGTGACCACGAGTGGTTTTCAAGGACATACGCCCGGGCCGCCCTGCCGAATTCCTCCCGTCGAGCGGACTGAGACGCCAACTCACGGACGGCACGTCGGAGCCCTTCAAGGCCCTCGACCTCCCAGGGGACTTTTCGGACGACCGTATCGGGATAGCAGGAAAAGGTCGTCACGTCGGTCACGATCGTCGGGACGCCGAGCCGTAACAAGTCGAGGAGCGCCGCGGACGTCTCCCCATGCGTCGGGGGCCTTCGCAGCCCGATCCCGATATCGACGACCGCCGCGAGGGCGTCGTAATCCCTCGACGATTGCCGGCCGAGGAAGCGGACCCTCAACGCGATCCCAAGCGCCTCGGCCTTGCGGCGGGCCTCGCCGTCGGTAGTGTCCTGCCCGACGAAGAGGAGAAGGGCCGCCGGGAAGTCGTCCGAGATCGAAGCGAATGCCTCGATCGCCTCAACATTCATCTTGTCGCTCGAAACGATGCCGAAACTTCCGAAGATTAAGGCGTCAACGGGCAGATTGAACCGGGAACGGATCGACGCGCGGCGATCCGCTGAGACTTCCTCGGCACGCGAACCGAGGGGGATCACCGCGGTCCTTTCGAGACAATCCGGGAAGAGCCGGGCGACCTCGTCCCGACACCACGGGGAGTGACAGACGACGTACTCCGACCGATTGAAGACGCTTCGATTCAGGTAGATTCCCGCGCGCTCGAAGGCGTTCGGTAGTCCGCCGGGGGTCGCCTCCCAGTCCGCGAGACGGGCGAGGATCTCCCGGGCGCGTCGGGGATCGAACAACTCGATCTCGCGACGGAAGTGGTTAGCAGGCGCATCGGCATGGCCGGAGTACCAGTGCTGGAAGCCCGCCAACGAGAAATCATGAAGCGTCACGATCCCCGGATGAGTCGCCATGGTCTCATAAACGAACTTGTGATAACCCGAATTGCCCATCTGATAAATCACGGCGTCGTAGTTCAAGACCTCGGCGCGTCGGGCGAACACGCGATAGTCGTGACAGCCGAATTCCGGTGACCCCAGCCCCGGCTCCGGCACATACCCGACGTCGTGGTACAGGTCGATCGCGTAGTCGGCTTTGAGGTGCTCGATCAGAACCCCGGTGTAGTCGGAGATCCCCGAAACCTTGGGCGCGAACGGGGACATGACGGCGATCCGCGGCCTCGGGGCCGTACTCCGAGGTGAACGAAGCCGAGGAGGAAGAGACCAACCCGGAGCGTCCGAAAGGGCCTCGACGACGCGCCTGGCCGTCGTCTCCCAATGGAATCGGTGCGACTGCTCCAGCCCCTTGCGGCCGAGTTCTCGGGCGAACGCTTTGTCGGCGAGAATCCTCGCGAGCTTCTCGGCGATGTCCGTGGGGTCGGGTGCGTTCACGAGGAGACCGCCGTCGCCGACGACCTCCGGTTGTGACGAATTGTTCCCGGCGACCACCGCCGCGCCGCAGCGCATGGCCTCCAGCAGATTCAGTCCGAACCCCTCGTAAAGCGACGCCGCTGCGAACGCCGCGCAACGCTGATAGAGGATGCGGACGACGGAGTCCGCAACCTCGTTGGTCAAGACCAGACGATCGGCGACTCCGCGGTCGGCTGCAAAGTGTCGGAGTCGATTCGCGAACTCGTCCGTCATCGAACACGTCAACACAAGCTGGTGTGTCAAGCGTAGAGAATCGGGGAGCAGTCGGAACGCCTCGATCAGCCCGAAAAGGTTCTTGCGGTCGAGGCCCGGGTCCATCCCCCCCAGGTTGAAGACGAACGGTCGGTCGATCCCCAGATCGTTCAAGACGCGTGCCGTCGCTACGGGTAGCGGCTCCGACCGGTCGGGCACGAAGTACCCGGCCCGGGTGTCGCACGAGACGTTCACGATCTGGCGGTCGGCGAGGCCAAGGAGCCTGAGAAAGTCGGCGCGGGTCGACTCGGAGCACGACATCAGCACATCGTAACGTCTCAATCGCTCCAGGTTTCTGTACATGGCGGTCGCGACCAGGGGCTCTGTCAGGTAATGCTCTTGAAACAGGAACGGGATGGCGTCATAGACGTACGAGGCCATTTTCAGGCCGTTCAAGGGTTTTGCTGGGGGTGCGTAGCCGCCGTGGAGATCGAACGGGCTGAGGAGGAGGAGGATGTCGAGGGAGTCGGGATTCGTCCGCGCCAGCCGGTCGACGGGGTCGTGAAGGGTCGTCTCGCCTCGTTGCGGATCGGGTTGGAGGGTCGCGAAACGTGCGCGATCCTGAACGCGAACCCCGTCCTTCGGGAGGTCTTCGTGGAAGTAAAGGACGTACTCGTTTTTCCGGTCGTGTGTCAGGAGGGCGTCGACCAAATTCTGGCTCAACCGGCCGATCCCGCGTGAGCGGGTCCAGGGCGATTGAACGGCGAGCATGTCGATTCCGATACGCAAAGTGTCGATCCCCAGGCCGTGACGTGGACCGCCGAAGCTTCGCGCGAAGTCTCCGCCGGCGCGGCGACTTCGCCGGGCATCGGAGTATCAAAACGCCCCAAAAACGTCAAGGTCGGCCGCCTCGCACAAGCCGAACGAAAGTGAACCGTGGGTTCGTTCGGTGTCACGCGATTCTTGACGGTGGGCGGTGTGTGACGTTCTCGTTTCCCCCCCGATCGGGCTTGGCTTCGTTTCGGGAAAACCCCGTTTCCGGAGTCTCGGTGCCCTAAACCGGGCGATTGGCTCCGTTTCAGGAGCGTGAAACAGCGAATTCCGCCCGTACAAACCCCCATCGAGTCTGATTCGTCGCCTGATCGGCTTTGTTTCGGGGATTCGCGGAGCGGCTCACGGGTTTGGAAACGGCGTCCGCGTGAGGGGAGCGGGAGGTCAAAGAGCGTTTGCCATTCGCCTTTCGCACAGGGAGACGATCGCCGGCGGTGCGGTTTCGTTCGCATTTGCGAGCACGCTCTGCCGTGACGGCGAGTACCGGGGAGGGGCGCATTGCCCTTCCTTTGAGAGTATCGAAAAAACCGATCCTACCGGACATGCAAGCCCGAGCGGAGCGCCGGGTCGCGATCGGTCGGGAAAAAATGCCTCTTTCCCGCGCGGCCGGTTCGGTCGGGAATCGCCGCGGGGATGGAGTCGGACGGGGAGTTTGATTCGGGACGGAAATGTCTTGATTCGAGGAAGACTAACGCGTCTGATAGTCCACGCGCCGAGTTGGTCACGAGGCGGTCGGATGGATGCGTTGGGCCGCCGATACGTGGCAGTCGACTGGCGGCAAAGACCGGAGCCTTGAGCGATCCCGGGCCGTCCGGGTAACTCAAAACGGTCCCTTCATCATGGCCGGAAAGGTGGAGTTATGGAAGATCAGGTTCCGATCAAATACCCTATGGCATCGGTACTCATCAAGCCGGGGTATACCTTCATTTTGTACCAGGAACATACGTTCGTCCTCGAAGGGACCGATGTGAAGAACGCCGACGAAGTCGACATTTCCATCGACCACGATCTTGTCCAATGGGTACCGAGCAAAATACCCAGGAGCGGGATCACGGTCAGCCCCGACGGCGATGATTATTTCGTGTCGTCGACCCCCGTGCTGAAGCCGATGGTCGGCGGAGCGTTGCCCAGGGGGGTGCATGTTGGGGACAGCGCCCTCACCATCACCGTGAATCCGCCTCCCCCGCCGCCGGGACCCGGGGGGAAAGCGCACGGCACCGACCCGGCTCCCGTCGTGCTCACGCTCGCGAACACCCGATACGTGTTCGGATCTTATTGATCGCGAAAGACCCCGCCAGGCATCGTCAGAGTGAGCGCCCGGCGGTCAAACCCCCGTTGCCCGTGCCTCACGGAGTGCTCATGGCGGATATCACCACGTCAATAAAAGTCAATGCGGGACACGTCTTCGTCCTGAACCAACCCGTGACGTTCGTCGTCGAGGGTACGGGTATCGAGGACGCCGACGAGATCGACATCACGCTGAACAACGACCGAGTCGAATGGGTTCCCTCGGTCATCCCCAAGACCGCGATCACCGTCGGTCCGGACCCGGACGATTACCTTTTCAACTCGACACCGGTCTTGAAGCTCTACCAAGGCGGCGCGAAGGCTCCGCGCGGGGAGGATGGCGACAGCGGATTGACGATCACGGTCAACCCTCCTCCTCCGCCGAGCGGCGGGGACCCGGTCGGGGCGGTCGCGATCAAATTGATCAACACCCGTTACGTCCTCGGGTGGTTTTGAAAGGCTCGACGGGACTACGGGTTCGCGGCCTTCAACGAATCGAGATGACGTTCGAGCGCCCGAAGGTCCACGGGATTGTCCGGAAAGTCGGCGAGGGCTCCCTTCTGCTCGTCGATGGCCCGATGAAGCAGAGGGAGCGCCGCATCGCGTCCTTCGTGTGGCAGCGCGAGGCGGCCGAGAAGGCCGAGGGCGCGGCCGAGTCGTCCCCTGGCGACAGGTCCGGCCGGGGTGTCGGGTTGCGGTCGGTCGAGGATCGTGACGACGGCTTCGGCGTCCGTCTTCGCTCGATCGTGCGCGGCGGCGTCACGCTCGAGCATTTCCGCGTGGGTGATGAGTGCCCCGGCGTACTCGATTCGGTAGACTCCGACGGTTTCATTCTGCTCGGTAAGGTCTTTCAAGAGTGCGATCGCCTTCTCGACCTCAGCCAGTGCGTCGTTCGGTCGTCCCGGGCCTTTCGCCTGCGTCAATCCGCGGCGGACGAAGATCGTCGCCTTGAGGTAAGCGACGTCTTTCGTGAAATTCTTCGCCGTCGCGGGGTCGTCGAGGTGCTTGATCGCCTCGCCGAACGACTTTTCCGCGTCGTCGAGCCTGTTCTCTTCACCGGCGACGACCCCCTGTCCGCGGAGCGCGATCGCGATGACGAGCCGATAGGGCGACCAGGAGGGGGTCTTGGCGATCAGCCCCTTCAGGATTCGGACGGCCTCGTCGCACGACGGCTTCGCTTCCAGGCATTCCCCCGCGTCGATTAACGCATCCGCATAATTATAATGGGCGCGGGCGAGCGTGAGCAGGGTCGGCGTGGAGGAGTCCTCGCGGAGGGCCTGAGCTTTGACGAGGGCGTCCTTGTAGCGCTCCATCGCCTCGGCGTGTCGTCCCGCCACGTTCAAGCCTTCGGCATGGTCGATCGCGGCCCGGAGCCTCAAATCCAGATTCTCGGGACGATTGGGCTCGGCGGAGATGAGCTGGTCGTAGAGGTTGAGGGTCTTGTCGTAGAGGACCCGGGCCTCTTGAAACCGCTCCATCCTCCGGTGAATGTTTGCGGCTTTGCGATAGACCATCGCGGCGTCGCGGCGGATCGCGGGCGCGTCGGCGTGTTCCTTGAGAAATCGGTCGTAAAACCCCATGGCGTCGATGAAGATCTTGCGTCGGAGGGGTTCGGACTGGGGGCCGTTCTTGAGGTCGTCTTCTCCGTATTTGTCGAGGAGTGAGACCGCCTCGCGGGCGATTCCGAAATCGGTTTCCGACCGTTTCCGGGCCACGTTCGCCGCATCGCGTTCGGTCAACGCTTCGGCTTTGGCGATCTCGGCTCGGATTCCTTCCTGGCGGACGAGGTGATTGTTCACGGCGAGGCCGACTGTCGTCGCGACCAGGAGCGTCGCGGCCGTCGCGACCGCAGGTTTGTGGTGTCGGACCCAACGCGACCCTTTCCCGAGGATGGGCTCGGAGTACGCTTTCACCGGCTCGTCGGCGGCCCACCGTTCGATCTCTTCGGCGATTGCCCGGCAAGTCGGGTAGCGGTCTTCGGGTTTATTGGCCATCGCCTTCAGGCAAACCGCCTCCAGGGCCTTATCGATCGACGGGTCGATCGCCCGAGGCCTCAAGAATTCGCCGGTTTCCACGCGACGCAGGAGCGCGCCGATGTCATTTCCGTCGAACGGAGGTTTGCCGGTCAGGAGGCAATAAAGTGTGGCGCCGAGGCTGTAGACGTCGCTCCGGAAGCCGAGCGCATTGATATCTCCGCGCGCCTGCTCGGGGCTGGCGTACGCCGGGGTGCCCATCGCCTTGCCGGGAAGCGTCTCGGCCGTCCCGCTCGCGGAGGAAGGCCGCAAAGGGAGCTCGTCAAGACCGGTGGCGTGCTCGGCTTTTCCCAAGGGCTTGGCCAGGCCCCAGTCGACCACCAGGGTCTCACCGTACTTACCGACGATGATGTTCCCCGGCTTGATGTCACGGTGGAGCACGCCTCGGGAATGGGCGTACTCGATCGCGTTGCAAACGTCGATGAACCTGCGCAGTAATCGGCGGAGTTCGAGGCCCGTCGGGTCTGACTTTCGCACGGACTCGCGGGCCGCGGGAACTGGCGCTTCGCCGTTCGGGGGGATGCCGTGGTATCGTTCAATCGCCTGCTTGAGCGAGTCTCCTTTGATGAATCGCATGGCGTAATAGGGGCGACCGTCGTCGTAAGAACCCAGCCCGTAAACCGGCACGATCCCCGGGTGTTCGAGACCTCCGGTAATCTCGGCTTCGACCACGAAGCGCTGGCGACTGGCGGGGTCGTCGGCGTGACGTTCGAGGATCTGTTTGAGGGCGACTTCGCGGTGCAGCTCGCCGTCGAGCGCGACGAACACGGCCCCCAGACCCCCCGTGGCGTGGGGCCTGAGCACGCGGAAACGGAGGCCTTCGCTCGTCGCGATGCCCACGGAGTATGTCGCGGTCCGGTCGGAATCGAGCGTCGTCCCCGAGCCGACCCGGGCGAGGGTCGCTTCGAGGTCGGGGCCGACGGCTTTGGCGAGGGCTTCGCGGGTCGACGCGCCGATGGACAACCCCGCGAGCCCTTTTTCCGTCTCGCCGCCGTGCTTTTTGAGGAACCGGACGACGAGCGTATCGACGGCCCGGCGGTCGTCCGGGTCGAGATCGCCTCGGGTTTCGAGATGGTCGGCAAGGGTGTGCGACTTGTCGAGGGTCCAGGCCTGAAAGGCGGCGACAAGCGCCCCCTGGTCGATCAGGCCGTTCTGGAGGGCGATTAGCCCGAAAAGCAGGTCGTGGATCGCGTTGTCTTGACTGTCCATGTGCAGCCTCCGACCCTTGGCGGCGATGGGGGTTTCCGGAGCGGCCTATTCGAGAAGGCGGCGCCGACGCGCGCGCCGGATCGGGTCAACGGAAAATGGTACGGGGCTTCCGCTCATCGGTGGTATCAAAATCCGTCCGGAACTCACCGGGAAGCCGGTCGAAGCCGGGAAACGACGATCATATAGGAAAATACGCTAGGGCGAGGCTGGGCTGTTGAAAAATCGGCGTTGACCAAGCGTTGTGTCGGTCCCGAATGGGTTGCGCCTTTTTTCAGGTCGAGCGGCGTTGGTATCGCCTGAAACGAAGTGAATATCGAGTTGGGATGAAGTGAAGCCGTCGCAAAATCTTCAGACGATCGCCCGCGCCCCGGCTTTGCGGGGAAGAGGGAGGGGCGAGGGGCTTGGGTTTCGCTCGACACTTGGGACGAGCCGGCGTTATTGCTCGGACCCCGCACCCCTTATCCTCTCCCCGGAATACCGGGTGGAGGGCGATCGGCTTGGAATTCGTCCGAGTGTGTTCCGCGACCGAAGTCGATCTCCGTTTGGCGTTTGGAGATATCACGGCTTGCAAACGGCGGGAATGGGATCGATCGCCTGTGATTTCACCAGCCAAGCCTCACCCTCCCGGAAAATCATTTCTTAATTCCCTGCCCCTTCGACGTGAAAATCCTTCACTTCGAGCTGAACGTCGCGCCGGCCGTTCCATTCGTTGATCGACGGCTGAAATGCGATCGAACAGACCGTCTCGTTTTGAAGCGACTTGCAGCGGTCGGCCATGTTCCAGGCGATCGCCTTGACCACGACTTCGCCTTGCTTGATCCGCAACTGGACATGATTCTTGCGCTCTCCCACGATTTTCGGGTCGCCGACCAGTCTGACATCGTTTACGGCTAGCACCGGCCGGGGGTTGCCCATCCCGTAAGGCTCCAGCCTCTCGATTTCCTCGACGACCTTGAGCGTGAGGGCACCCAACGGCACTTCCGCGTCGATCCAGAGAACCCTGTCCTTCTGCTCGGGCGAGAGGCTCTGGCGGCAATGCGCATCGAAGCGTTCGGCGAACGCGGTGAAACCGGAGGCGGGGAGTCTGAGTCCTGCCGCCGCGGCGTGGCCTCCGTATCCCGTTAACCCGTCGGAGCAGTGCTTCAAGGCCTCATACAAGTTGAAGCCGGGAATCGACCGGGCCGAGCCCTGGCTCAACGCGTCATTGAGGGCCACGACAACCGCGGGACGGTGGTAAGTTTCGGCCATTCGGCTGGCGACGATCCCGATCACCCCCGGGTGCCAACCTTCCTTGCCGACGACGTAAGCACCCCGCTCCCCGACCTCTCCCGCGGCGCGGATCATCGCATGAGCTTCGGCGACGATGGTTTGCTCGATCATCTGGCGGCGGCTGTTGCACTCGTCGAGTTCCGAGGCGATCGTTCTCGCGAACGCGAGGTCGTCGG
>JAYUFP010000980.1:0-8732 GCA_043738665.1 Isosphaeraceae bacterium | reverse complement strand
TGAAGATGATCGCCATCCCCTCGGAAACGAGCTTGCGAATCAACGTGTAAATCTCCGACTTCGCGCCGACGTCGATACCGCGCGTCGGCTCGTCGAGTAAGAGGATCTTTGGGTCGGTCAACAGCCAGCGCGCGAGAATGCACTTCTGCTGATTCCCGCCCGAGAGCGACGTCACCATCGCCCCGGGGCCGTCGGTCTTGATACTCAATCGGGTGATTTCATCGGCAATCGCCGTCCGTTCCCGACCGGAACTCACGAGGTTCGCGGCCCATTTGTACTTTGGCAACGAGGCGATCGTGATGTTCTCGCCGACCGTCATCTCGTTGAAAAGTCCCAGCGTCTTGCGGTCCTCGGTCACCAACGCGACCCCCGCCGCGATCGCCTCCGAAGGGCGGCGGAACGTGACTGACGTCCCGTCCAGCTCGACCGACCCTCCAGGAACCACGGGGCCGGCGCCGAAGAGGGCTTCGAGAAGTTCGGTGCGTCCCGCGCCGAGGAGTCCAGCGACCCCAAGAACTTCGCCCGCCCTGGCGTCGAAATCGATCCCCGAGAGCGAAGGCCGGCCGCTATCGGGGGGGCTCGGCAAGGACAGGCCCCGGACCTTGAGAACCGCCCGGCCCGGCCTGTCATGTGGACGGTAATCCAGCGCGGCGATCTCGCGTCCGACCATCCAGCGCACGACTTGATCCGGCGAAGTCTCGGCACGGGTCGCCGTCGCGACGAACTTGCCGTCGCGGAGCACGGTGACGCGGTCGGAGAGCGTGAACACCTCGTTCATCTTGTGCGAGATATAGAGGACCGAGGTCCCGGCTTTTCGGAGGTCATCGATCACGCGGAAGAGCCGGGCCACCTCGTTGTCGGAGAGGGCCGAGGTTGGCTCGTCCATGATCACGATCGCCGCCTCGAACGTGAGCGCCTTGGCGATCTCGACCATCTGCTGGTCGCCGATCCGGAGGTCTCCCAGTCGTGAACGGGCGTGGATCGGGGCACCCAGTCGCTCGAAAATCCGTTGGGCTTCGGACTCCATCGCACGGTTGTCGAGCCAGCCGGGGCCGAAGGTTTTTTCGCGTCCCAGAAAGATGTTCGCGGCGACCGTGAGGTCGGGAACGAGGTTCAATTCCTGATAGATGATCCGGATGCCGGCGTCCTCGGCGTTTCGAGGGCCGGCGATTTTCGCCGCTTTTCCGTTGATCGCGATCGCGCCTTCGTAGTCGACGATCGCGCCGGCGAGGATCTTCATGAGCGTCGATTTTCCCGCGCCGTTCTCCCCGCAGATCGCGTGGACTTCCCCCGCGTGGGCGGTCAGGCTCACGTCGCGCAGCGCGTGGACTCCGCCGAAGCTCTTGGAGATGTTCCGCATCGCGAGGCGAGGTTCGGTGGACGTCATGAAATCGCCGGTTTGCTCGGTAACTCGGAGGACCGCCGCCGACCCCAGGCGACCCCTCGTCGAGTTCTGGCTTTGATGCGCCTATCGTATTCAACCTGTCCCGAACGGGGAAGAGAGTGGTGGGACGCGGACTGACAACGGTGCGGTCGCGGATTAAGATGGATGATCAGGGATTCAACGAGTTGAGGTCGAGCGACGATCCGGAGATCCGGCCATGAGTGTTGCTGAATCACCGACGCAAATGTCCACCGAAGAGATGCTCGCCCTTCCCGACAACGGGATGGACTGGGAGTTGATCCGGGGAGAGGTTCGGGAGTTGCCTATGACAAAGCGGAACGCCGATCACAGTACGGTCATGTCGAACATCGCCCAATTCCTCGGGAATTGGCGAGTAAAGCAGCCGAAGCCAAGGGGCCGGGTCATTTCCGGGGAGGCCGGTTTAAGGCTTCGTCGTGACCCCGATACCACGGTAGGGATCGACGTCGGCTACGTTTCCCCCGAAGTTTCGGCGGGGATACCCCCGGGTTTCCCGTTTTTCGACGGTCCCCCCGTCCTGGCGGTCGAGATTCTTTCGCCATCGGATACGCACCAGGGGGTCATGGAAAAGATCAAGCTTTACCAGGAATGCGCCGTACCAATCGTCTGGATCGTGAACCCGGATGTCCAGACCGTCACCGTTTACCGCCTTGGCACGCTTCCCAAATTATTTAACATTCAGGACGAACTCTCTTGCGACCCCGAGATGCCCGGCTTTTGCTTGTCGGTCGCGGACATTTTCGATTACTGACGGTCCCGAGGACGGAAGACGACCATGCCCCCCGAAAAGGAATTGACTTTCCTGGCGTCGTTCCCGTGCCCGCACTGCAAAGCGGCGCTTGAGAGTCCTTCGGACCGGCCGGGGGTCTGGGTCCGCTGCCCGAAATGCAAGCGCGCCAGCCGCGCCCCCGAGGCCCTCGTCAGACGTCAGCCGCCGCCGATCCAGCCCGGCGAAGACGTGCTGCGGATCGAACCGGCGCCCCAGCCGAAGCCGATGACCCCCGTGGCGTTCGCGACTTTGGATCGGCAGAGTCCCGAGCGTGTGCAGGCACTCCCCCAAGTCACTTACGAACCGACGTCGGCGTGGCGGGTCGTTTGCGGGGCGGTCATGCTTCTCGCGGTCATCGGGCTCCTCGTTTCGTTTCTCGAAAAGAGCGAGATCGGGATCATCGGCTGCGGCATCGTGACTGCGCTCTCTCTCGTGATCCTGATCCGCCGCGGCTCCCGTTGAGCCCGTCTGCCTCTCCACCGGCGCGTCAATGCCTCGCGGTTTCCGGGTCGATGTCGTTCGGCGTGATCGGCGGAAGAGCCTTCTCCCTTTCAAGTCTCGGAAGTCGGCCGCCTCCGATGATCCCGGCGCTTTACCCCATTCGGGACGCCTGCTATCCTCAATCATCCAGTCATGTGCGTGGAATGTTCGGGTCGAGGACGACACCCATGAGCTCCCAGGCGTCTGTCCGATCGATCGAAGCCTTGAAAGACTTTCGATCCGTCCTCGCCCTCTACGGCGACGACACGCTCGGCGCCCTCGGAGGTGTCGAGGCCGAGGTGCGTCGGACGGTCCACTGGCTTCACAACGACCGCCCGTATTACTGGCAAGACCAGATCAAGCGGCGTCGCGAGGCGGTCGCGTCGGCCAAGGCCGAGTTGTTCCGACGGAGGCTCCAGAAGACTGGCGACAATTCGCCGGCGATGAGCGAACAGAAGGAGAACCTCCGCCGCGCCGAGGCCGCCCTCCAGGACGCCGAACGCAAACTGATCATGGTTCGCAAGTGGCAGCCAATGCTTCAGCAGGCGGTGCTCGAATACAAGGCGAGCGTCCGGCGGATCAGGGACCTCGCCGCGGGCGACGTCCCCCGCGCGGTGAATTTGCTGGGACGGATCATCGACGCCCTGGAAGCCTACCTCCGCGTCGCCCCGCCGTCCGGCCAGTCCGTTTCCGAACCGAGCTCGACGGCACCGACGGAATTCGAAGCGACGGCGACGAAAGTTCTGGATGAGGAGCCTGAAGCCGCGACGATGGCCGAAGAAGACGACCCCTATTCCGATGTCGGAACACGAAACCCGGGTGAAGGCGACGAAGCGGTAAATGACGGATGACCAATGACCGATGCCCGACGGCCGTCTTCTGACCTTCCGAATTGGTCATCGGCCATCTCTGCATCGGTCATTTCAGGTTGAATTTTGAGTGAGGCGAGGTTTCATGGCGAATGCCCGGGTGACGGCGGGTTCGAATCGGCTGAAGCAGACGATCCGGGTGTTGCGCGACCACTGGCTGGTCACCGAGGAGACTTGGGGCGACGTCGTCCGTCGCCGGTTCGAAGAGCGCCATCTTCAGCCTCTCGACCCCGCCACCGACGCCGCGGTGATCGGCTTGCAGAAGCTCGCCGAGGTTCTCGACCAGATCCGCCGCGATTGTTCCGACCGGAGTGAGACGCTGTGAGCAGCACGATCATAAGAACCCTCCCCGAGCCGGATGCAGGCCCGTCGGCCCTTGAATCCTCGTCGAACGAGCCGACCCTGATACGCCGGGAACGGGTCGTGCTGGGAGAGATCCTCAGGCTCGTGGCCGAGCGCGCCGACGCCGAGGAGAAGGTGGCCGGCATGCTCGCCAGGAACGACTCGAAGGCCGACGAAGAATACGGGAAGGCCCGCCAAGCCCTCACGGAGAAGTTTACGACCCTGGAACACCAGGCCCGCGCCGACGACGAAACACGACGCCGGAACGTGACCGATGCCTCGATCGCCGGACAATCCCAGGCCAAACACGAGTTCGCCACCGCCAGCCGCAAGATCGCCGCCGAATTCGACAGCATCCGCGAGACCGCGAAGTACGAGCACAACAAGGCCAAGGGCCACGCCGCGACCGACCACGAGTCGGCCCTCAAACGCGCCGCGAAGGAGCACGCCGAGGCCCTCAAGCCGATCGCCGAGAACGCACGGATCGCCGACGAGATCCGATCCCGGCTGAGTGCGCTCGCGGACGTCTATCACAAGAAATTCGCGATCAAGGCCGAGCCGCCCCCGCCTTCACGCGAGACCTACGCGAAGTTCGAGAAGCCGGATGATGAAGTCTTCACGAGGCTCGCAAAACTTGAACACCCGCTCAAGCTCGTCGAAGGTCTGATCATCCCCAAGATGCTGAAGGCTGCCAACGAGGTCTGGGTGATCCTTTTCGGGGTCGCGGCGCTCGTGATTCCCATCGCGTTCGTCAGCCTTGACCCGACGACGCTCGGCGTCGCGGCGGTCCTGGGATTGGCGCTCGGGGTCGGCTTGCGGGTCTGGCTTTTGAACCTCAGTAAGGCTCAGCTTGCGCGGGTTTACAACCCGTTGATGCAGTCCTTGGCTGATGCCGACGGCCTCAGCGCCCATAGTAGGGGCCTGGCCGACGCCCGCCTGAAACTGGCCAAGGAAAAGGCCGCCGCCAAGCAGAACGACGACCTTCAAAAAGCCAAGGACCGCCACGCGTTCGTCATCAAGGCCGGCGAGGATAACCGCGACCAGCGACTCCGCAAGATCAACGAGGTCTACGCCCAGAGGATGACCGACGTCCAGACGACGCAGGCCCGCGAGATGCGCGAGGCGATCGAAGCCCACGACCTCAGAACCGCCGATCTGAAGAGTCGTTCCGAAAGCAGTTTCAAGAAGCTTGAAGAGAACTACCAGACCCTTAAAAGCCAGATCAAATCGAAGCACGAAGCCTCGTGGCAAGCGATGGCCGAGCGCTGGCGCGAAGGGATGACCCGCGCCTCCGCCGAGGCCGCCGAAGTTTGCCGCGAGAGCGACGCCTTCGCGCCCTCGTGGGACGACTCCGTCTGGGAAACCCGCGCCTTCCCCGCCGTCGTGCCCCCAGTGCTCCGTTTCGGCACAATTCCCATCGATCTCGCCCGCAGGCCGGGAGGCATTTCGGCCGACGCACGCTTGCGTGAAGGTTTTCCCGAGTCATTCACGTTCCCCGCGCTCCGGCCGTTCCCCTCGCACGCGAACTTGTTGATCGAAGCCCCCGCCGAGGGCCGGTCCGCGGCCGTCGCCATGCTCCAGGCGTCGATGTTCCGCCTGCTCACGAGCCTGCCGCCGGGTCAGGTCCGGTTCACGATCATCGACCCCGTCGGCATCGGCAGAAACTTCGGCGCGTTCATGCACCTGTCCGACTTCGACGGCGCGCTCGTCACGAACCAGGTATGGACCGACCCCCGCCAGATCGAGGAACGCTTCGCCGAGCTGGCGGTTCACATGGAGACCGTCACGCAAAAGTACCTCCGAAATGAGTATGCGACGATTGAAGAATATAACGCCGTCGCCGAAGAGGTCGCCGAGCCTTACCGCGTACTGGTCGTCGCCGACTTCCCCTCGGCGTTCGACGAAAAAGCCGCCGGAAGGCTCGCCGCGATCGCCGCGGGGGGCGTGCCGTGCGGGGTCTTGACCTTACTCGCGGTCGACCCCGCCAAGCCCATGCCCACGGGCTTTCGCCTCGACGACGTCCGCCCCTACTGCGAACGCCTGACCTGGGACGGAGCCCGCCTGGCCTGGCAGAGCCCGGCATTCGGCGAATATCCGCTTGTGCTCGACCCGCCGCCCGCTTCCGACTTCGCCACGAAGCAGATTCAGAAAGTGGGCGCGGCGGCGAAAGACGCCAAGCGGGTTGAGGTTCCGTTCGAATTCATCGCGCCTCCGGAAGGTAGCTGGTGGACCAAGGACAGCCGCGCGGGGATCGACATCCCGCTCGGCAAGGCCGGGGCCACGAAGCGGCAGAATCTGACGCTGGGGCAGGGAACCTCGCAACACGTCCTCATCGCCGGCCGCACGGGGTCGGGCAAGTCGACGATGATGCACGCGTTGATCACGAACCTTGCGCTGAATTACAGTCCCGACGAGATCGAGCTCTACCTGATCGACTTCAAGAAGGGGGTCGAGTTCAAAGTCTACGCCACGCACGCTTTGCCGCACGCGAGCGTCGTCGCCATCGAGAGCGAACGCGAGTTCGGCATCAGTGTCCTGCAACGTCTCGACACGGAGATCCGCCTTCGCGCCGACAGGTTCCGCGACGCGGGTGTGCAGGATGTCAACGGGTTCCGGAACGTGCCCGGCGCGCCTCCGTTGCCGCGGATCGTCCTGATCGTCGATGAGTTCCAGGAATTCTTCGTCGAGGAAGACAAGCTCGCGCAAGAGGCCGCGCTATTGCTTGACCGGCTCGTGAGGCAAGGCCGCGCGTTCGGCATCCACGTTCATCTCGGTTCGCAGTCACTTGGGGGTGCGTTCACCCTGGCGCGGAGCACGCTCGGCCAGATGGCGGTGCGGATCGCGCTGCAATGTTCCGAGGCCGATTCGCACCTGATCCTCGCCGAACAGAACCCGGCCGCGAGGCTCCTTTCTCGACCCGGTGAGGCGATCTACAACGACGCCAACGGTGCTCCGGAAGGCAACCACTTCTTCCAGGTCGTCTGGCTTTCCGACGAGCGCCGGGAAGCGTATCTCGAAAAGATCAGTGCATTCGCCAAAGAGCGAAAGCCGCTCCTGGCCCGCACGCCGATCGTCTTCGAGGGCGACGCGCCTGCGGAACTGTCTGCGAATCACCCGCTCCGGCAGAAGCTCGAACTCCCGTCCTGGCCGGAGTCGCCGCGCTCGGCTCAAGCCTGGCTCGGAGACCCTGTGGCGATCAAGGACCCGACCTCGGCACTCTTCCGCAGGCAAGGCGGCAACCACCTCCTGATCGTCGGCCAGAACGACGAGGCCGCCGCGGGGGTCGCCGCCGCCGCGTTGATCAGCCTGGCGTCGCAGTTCCCGCCCGCGGCAGAGGACACCGTCCGAAATGGCGCTAAGTTTTACGTGCTCGACGGCACGCCCGAAGATCATGTCAATACCGGCGTGTTTGCAAAGGTCGCCGCCGCCTTGCCGCACGGCGTGAAGGTCGGCGGCTGGCGCGACGCGGCCGGGTATCTTGCTGAGATAGGAAACGAACTGAAACGCCGACAGACCGACGGCGACGGCCCTGAGATTTTCCTCTTCGTTCACGACCTCCCCCGCTTCCGCGATCTCCGCCGCCGTGAAGACGACTTCAGCTTCTCCCGCAAGGAAGACGACGCCGGGCCTCCCGACCACCTCGAAACGATCATCCGAGAGGGTGCGGGGCTCGGCGTTCACCTCATCGCCTGGTGCGACACGGTGAACAACCTGAATCGGTACTTCACGCATCAAATTTTGCGTGAGTTCGAGATGCGAGTGCTTTTCCAGATGAGCCCGAACGACTCCGGCCACCTGCTCGACAGCCCCGCCGCGAGCAAGCTCGGGCGGAACCGGGCGCTGTTCGCGAGCGAGGAGCAGAACCGGTTGGAGAAGTTCCGACCCTACGGGGCGCCGGGCGAGGACTGGTTGGGGCAAATTGGCGGGTCTTTGCGGCGTTCTTCGTAAGGGTATTAGGGGTGGCGTCAACCCTTCGAATTCTTTCGCTCGAAGTCAACACCGGGGAGTTTCGCAATGTCACGACGATTTCGCATGACCCCAGTTCTTGAAGGAATGGAATCCCGGCTCGTTCCGAGCGCGGGGTTGGGGAATCTCGCGGCGGCGCAGGTTCATGCGCTGCATTCGACTCCCAAGCCGAGTGTCGCGGGGGTGCTTCGCGGCCATTACATCACGGAACTGAATCATCCGCTGATCGCCGACTTGCCACTGACGTTCGACCTCAACGGCGGCGGCAGGGTTGGTCCGCTCGGACAGGTTCAGCTCTCCGGAAAGCTATACGTGGGCGGTTTCAAGCCCCCCGGAAGCCCCGACACGGGGACTCTCACACTGACGAACGCGAAAGGCAGCATCACCCTGAACGTCTCCGGGACCATCCATACCGGCGAAGAGGGAGGGGTCTCGGCGCTGAAGGTGATCGTCGCGGGCGGCACGGGGGCCTACGCCAATACGCGAGGCCTGGGGATGGGCGTCCTGAGACTGGGACCGAACACGATCCGTTGCATCACGGCCCCTTGTCCGATGGGCGGGACGTTCGCAATTTCGCTGTCGCTCAACCCGCCGCGCAAATAATCGCGATCCTCGATCGGGCGATTTCGCTCTCCTTGGGCTGCGTTACAATGGGAATCGAGCGTTCCCGATGCGCCCAAGGAGTTTTCCGAATGAACGAGGAGTCGACCGCCAAGCCGGAGCCTTCCGGGGGCAAACCGGAATGTCCGCCGACAGGCCCCGGCTCGCAAAAACGAGTCGACCCCGCGTTCATCTCTTGGCTTCGGCGCCCGGCCGGTTTCTGGGTCACGTCCGCATTGACCCTGTTCATCCTCGGTGTTCCCGCCTGGCTCCTCGCCGACGA
>JAYUFP010000979.1:0-8753 GCA_043738665.1 Isosphaeraceae bacterium | reverse complement strand
GAAGTTCGCGCGCAGCCTCTTCGTCGCCGGCGCGGACCCTGGCGAGGAAGGTTGTGATGTCGTCCGATTCGTCTTGAGCCGACTCACCGACGCCCATCGCGGATCCCTCCCACATCTTGACGACGATAAGCCGATCGTCGCAAAGCGCCGGCTGCTCTGGCAGATTCGGATCTACCCAACCTTCAGCCACAGCCTAATTCGTTAGACCAAGCCTTGGCAAGCTCTCGTCTCCATAGGGCAACGGGAGATCGGGGCTTCCGCCGAACCAGTGATAAAATGAGAAAGCGTCCGTAGACCGTTGGAATGCCGGGGATTGCCACCGCTTTCCGTCGAACCTAAAAGCGAGAGCAAGGCTCCCGCACTCCAGAATCGGGACGGACTCCGGCTTGGCAGCGGACGGACGTCGCATTAACCTCTAGGTGCATGCGTCGGGTCGACGCAAGGGCCGTATTCGCACCGGCGTTGTCTGTCGGGGCGGCGGCCGCGTTTGCCGACGTGTTGTGTCTCGAAGAAAGGCCGGCCGCGAAACGGGGCCGGGCGCTGACGATGGTCCAGATCAAACTGCCGGACGGAACCCTCAAGGAATACGCCGAAGGGGTCCGCCCCCGCGAGATCGCCGAAGGGATCGGCAAACGGCTCGCGGAAGCCGCCATCGCCGCCGTCGCCGACGGCACGATCGTCGACCTCGATCGCCCTCTCGAAAACGGCGTCGGCAAACCGATCGAACTGAAACTGCTGACCTCCCGCGACCGTGAAGCGCTCGATGTCCTCCGCCACTCCACCGCCCACATCATGGCGCGGGCCATCATGCGAGTGTTCCCCGGAGTCCGGCTCGCCTTCGGCCCGACCACGATGAACGGGTTCTACTACGACATCGACCTCCCCGATTCCCGAAACCTGTCCGAGTCCGACTTCCCGGCGATCGAGGCCGAGATGGCCAAGATCGTTAAGGACTCCGAGCCGTTCGAACGCTTCAGCCTTCCCGTCGCCGAGGCCCGCCAGTTCGTCGAGGATCTTGGCCAGTCGCTCAAGGTCGAACATATCGACGACGAGCTTTACAAGTACGGCGTCCTCAGCTTCTACCGCCAGGGTGAATTCGTCGACCTCTGCCGCGGCCCGCACATCCCGAACGCCGGAAAGGTCGGCGCGTTCAAGCTCCTCTCAATCGCCGGTGCCTACTGGAAAGGCCAGACCGACGCCCCGATGCTCCAGCGCGTCTACGGCACCGCATTCTTCGACAAGAAAGATCTCGACGCCTTCCTCGCTCAGCTTGAAGAGGCCAAGAAGCGCGACCACCGCAAGCTCGGCCGCGACCTCGGCCTGTTCACGATCTCGCAGCTCGTCGGCTCGGGCCTGATCCTGTGGATGCCTAAGGGGGCCGTCGTCCGCGGCGTTCTGGAGGCCTACATCAAGGAAGAGCTGATCAAACGCGGGTATCAACCGGTCTACACTCCGCACATCGGCCGCATCGAGCTTTACCAGACTTCAGGACACTATCCTTACTACAAGGATTCGCAATTCCCCGTCCTGAAGATGCTCGACGACGCGGCGATGGCTTTGATCGGCGGACTCGAGAAGGACGAGCTCGACGACCCCGCGCAGAAGGTCTTCCTCATCAAGGCGGGCATTCCGGAAAGCATTCCCGGACCCCTTCGCGAGGTCGAAGGCGAGTGGAAACCCGCCGCGCCTCTCAGCTACTGGTCGCTCGACAAGGCCGGGAGGATCAAGTTCGCCGAGGAATACGGCGTGAGCGAGGAATACCTCCTCAAGCCGATGAACTGCCCGCATCATATCCAGATCTATGCCGCCCAGCCTCGCAGTTATCGCGACCTGCCCGTGCGGCTCGCCGAGTTCGGCACGGTCTACCGCTACGAGCAATCCGGAGAGTTAAACGGCCTGACGCGTGTCCGCGGGTTCACCCAGGACGACGCCCACCTGTTTTGCACCGAGGATCAGGTGAAGGGCGAGTTCCGCTCGACGATGGAGTTGGTTCGAAACTTTCTGGGAAGCCTCGGTCTCAGCGACTACAAACTCCGGCTCTCCAAGCACGACCCCAATGACGCCAAGTACAAAGGCGCTGCGGGCGAGACGTGGCGTCGTGCCGAGAGCGACATCAAGAGCGTGCTCGACGAGATGCAACTCCCCTACGAGGAAGCACTTGGCGAGGCCGCATTCTACGGCCCCAAAGCCGATTTCCTGGTTCGCGACTGCATCGGCCGGAGCTGGCAGCTCGGCACCGTGCAACTCGACTACGTGCTGCCCGAACGGTTCAAGCTGGAATACACCGGCGCCGACAACCAGCCGCACCGGCCGGTCATGATCCACCGAGCCCCGTTCGGGAGCATGGAGCGGTTCATGGGCATCCTGATCGAGCACTTCGCCGGGGCGTTCCCTCTCTGGCTCGCGCCCGAGCAGGTGCGGGTACTCCCGATCTCCGACAAGGTCGCCGACTACGCCCACACCGTCCTCGTCGCACTCCAGGCCGCGGGCCTGCGGGCCTCGGTCGACCTACGTCCCGAAAAGATCGGAGCCAAGATCCGCGACGCCCAGCTCGAAAAGATTCCCGTGATGCTAGTCGTCGGGGCCAAGGAAGCTGAGACAAGTGCCGTCTCCTACCGTGACCGCGTCGAAGGCGACCGCGGGGCCTTACCTCTCGCCGAAGCCGTGGCCAAGCTCAAGGCCGAATCCGACGCCAGGACTCTTCCTCACGTCGCGCCGCGGCAGGCGCCGACGACCGTCGAAGGTGAGGGGGAAAAGCATGAGTACTGAGCGATTACGCGAGATCACGACCCCCGAGCCCGCCATCGACGTGGCGGCGATCCGCAACGCCTCGGCTCGGCTCGGCCCGTGGGTCCACGAGACGCCGGTGCTCACGTCGAAGACCCTCGACGCCCGCTGTGGGGGCTCGGTCTTCTTTAAGTGCGAGAACTTCCAGAAGGTCGGGGCGTTCAAGTATCGCGGGGCGATGAACGCACTCCTTCAACTCGGCGACGAAGAGAAAACCGCCGGAGTCGTGACCCACTCCTCAGGCAACCACGGGCAGGCCCTCGCCGCGGCGGGACAGGCTCTAGGCGTCCCGGTCCGCGTCATCATGCCCCGCACGGCCCCCGCCGTGAAACGCGCCGCCGTGGAAGGCTACGGCGCGACGGTGGTCGAGTGCGAACCGACGCTTGCGGCGAGGGAAGCGGCGGTCGCCGACCAGATCGGACGACACGGATATCATCTTGTTCATCCGTTCGACGACTGGCGCGTGATCGCCGGACAAGGGACCGTCGCCTGGGAACTGCTCGAACAGGCCGGTCCGCTCGACATGGTGATCACGCCGATCGGCGGAGGCGGGCTCGCGGCGGGGACGTGTCTGGCCGTCAAAGGACAGTCGCCGAGCACTCGGGTGATCGGGGCGGAGCCGGCGGTCGCCGACGACGCCCTACGCTCGTTAGCCACGGGCCGCCTCGAGCCGTCGAACGACCCGGTTACTGTGGCCGATGGCCTCAGAACCTCACTCGGGGAGAAGACGTTCTCGGTCCTCCAGCGCCACTTAGACGGAGTCGTCACGGCGACCGACGCCGAGGCCCTCGACGCGATGCGGTTCGTCTGGGAACGCATGAAGATCATTATCGAACCTTCATGTGCGTTCCCCTTCGCACCGATCCACAACGGCAAACTCGACGTCAAGGGTCTGAGGGTCGGGATCATCCTGAGCGGGGGGAACGTCGACCTCGAACCGATGTTCCAGGCGCTCGCGGCGAAGTGGCTGACATGACGAAATAATGATCGATGACCGATGACCGATGACCGATGGCCGATGACCGATGACCGATGGCCGATGACCGATGACCGATGACCGATGGCCGATGACCGATGACCGATGACCAAGGACCGAGGGCCAATGACCAATGACCGAATTGGCCATCGATCATCGGCCATTCGTCGGCATCACTTCTTGGCTTGAGCCACCACCCAATCGCCCATCTCCTTCAACGCCAAAGGAGAAAGCGTCTCTTCGATCGTGGCGTACTCTGAAGGCGCCCCGGTCGTACTCGTCTGGAACAAGTGATTGAGGCCTGGCAACTCCTTCACAGTGACCTTCGTGTTCCCGCCTTTTTTCAGAGCCTTTTCGATCTCCGAGAGGTTCTCTTTAGGCGGCACCTGGAGGTCTTTCTCGCCGACGATCGCCAGCACGGGGCACTTCACCCTCGCCAGCGTCGGCCGCGGGTCGAACGTCAGGAAGTGGCGGAACCATGGCGATTCGAGCATCTTGATTTGAACGTCGATTTGTTGCTCCATCCCCTCGACAGCTTTTTTCCGCGACTCGGGAAGTTCGGAAAGGAGTTCCTTCACCGAGGCTTTCATCTTCTCGCGCGCCTTGGCCGAGTCGGGCTCGGACTTGACGATCTGTACGAGTTTCTTTTGGACCTTCGCGTTCCAGTCCAGCGCCTTGTCCTGTGCCCCCATCGCCCTGGCGATCAGTCGCCCTTGAAGTGCGATGATGTCTTCGCCGGGCAGACCCGTACCGGCCATTAGAACGATGAATGCGACGTCCTTGCTCCGGGTCGCGACGATCGGCGCGATAACGCCCCCTTCGCTGTGTCCGATCAGCCCGATTTTCTTGCCGTTGACCTCCGACCGGCCTTTCAGATACGTCACCCCGGCGAGGACATCCCCCGCGAAGTCGTCAGTCGTCGCTTTCGCCGGGCTTCCCGTCGATCCACCCACACCTCGGTCGTCGACCCGCAAGACGGCGACTCCCCGGCGAGTCAGCGTATCGGCCAGGACCATGAACGGCTTGTGCTCGAACAGAGTCTCGTCGCGATCCTGCGACCCCGAGCCGCTAATCAAGAGCACCGCGGGGAACGGCCCTTTCCCTGAAGGAATCGTCAAGGTCCCCGCCAACGTTACCCCGCCCGCTTTGTTCGGATAACTCACCGACTCACTTTTATAGGGAAAGGGAGCCTTCGGAGTCTGGGGGCGTTTGGCTTCGCTCGGCTTGGACACCAGCTTGATCGTCAGGGGGAGATTGTTGCCGGCCTGCGACCATTCGCCGACCGATTCGGTCCCCGAGGCGTCGAGCTTCCCTTCGTACTTCGAGGCCAGGGCCTTCAACTCGAATTTGACCGTCGTCCTGTCCATCGCCACGGAATCGATTTTGATCCCTTTCGCACCCTGGTCGGGACTGTCCATGGTGGCGGTGTATTTACCGGCGTCGTCCTTGAGAATGTGAAACACGAGACGAAGCTGCAAGCCCGCACCGACGCTGAGCTTCCCTTCCCAAAGTTGCTCCTTGCCGGCGACAACCGCAACGGCCGCCTCGATTCTCCGTTTCAACGTCAGCGGCACCTTCGCGCCGTTTTGCGTGAACGTTCCGACGGCTTCGTCGCCGTTTGCATTGAGCTTGCCTTCGTAAGCGGCGTTAAGGTCGGGCAGGTTGAAGGTGATTTTCTCCTTGTCGACCGTGACGGACTTGGCCGCCAAACCGCTCGCCCCCTGGTCGGGACTATCCATCGTCGCGGTCGCCTTGCCGTCGTCGGTCCTCGTCACATGGAAGACCAATGCGAGCTTGGAGGTCGGCCCGATGTTCAACGTCCCCTCCCACGCCTCTTTCGTCACCTTCGGCTCGGCGGCCGAAACTTGGTGATCCCCCGCGACTAGAAACGTCGTCATCAACGTCAGAACCGCCCAGTGCCTCGTCATCGAAATTCTCCGGAAGTTGCCGCAACGCATCGCGACCGCCGATTATTAGCCAACCGTCTAACAATCGGCCACAAAAAAAGCCGTGACGGTCACGGAAGAAATTCATCCGCGGATGTCGCGGATAAACGCAGATGGAAAAAATCGATAAAAACGGGTGGAATTCAACATGATCTCGGCTTCGATCCGGTTCTGAGGTCTTGCGATCTCTCTCCATCTGCGTCCCTCAGCGACATCCGCGGACGAGTTTCTTCCGATTCCCCCGCGACTCGCGCGTGGTTGGTCGTCACTTTGCTAGAATCGTGTTCGTCGCGGGCCGGAGAATCTTCAAGGCCTCCAACAAAATCATCGAATCGGGAAGGGAGAACGTTGTGGCCGACACTCATGCTTTCGACATCGTCAGCGAAATCAACACCGCTGAGATGCACAACGCGGTGGTTCAAGCTCAGCATGAAATCGCCGTCCGCTACGACTTCAAGGGGACGCGGGCGTCCATCGAGTACAACAAAAAGGATAATACGCTGACGTTGCTCGCCGACCACAAGGGACAACTCGACACCGTGATCCAGATGCTCAAGGAAAAGATGGCGAAACGCGGGGTGGCCGTCAACGCCCTCAAAAGGGGGAAAATGGAAGAAGCGACCCACGACTCGGTCCGAGAACTCATCACGCTCCACATGGGGATCGAGTCCGAAGACGCGCGCAAGATCGTCAAGCAGATCAAGCAGATGGGGATCAAGGTGCAATCCCAGATCATGGACGACAAGATCCGGGTTACCGGCAAGAAGCTCGACGAACTTCAAGCCGTGATCGCGAAGTTGAAGGACGACGGGCCGGAATATCCGCTCCAATTCGTCAATTTCTCATGACCGCCGGAATGGGCGCGACACTCCTGCGTGGCGGCCTCCGACCGTGAAGACTCGCGTTCGCGGCGTCCGATGTTAAGGGGCGTCCCGACGACGGGCGGCTCGGCATTCGTACAGTCGCTGAGCCCGCCTTCGAGGATCTTGGTCAGGCATAAAGGAGGTCTTGCGATGGGGTTCATGAGCGGAAGAGTCACCTACACGCGGTTCCGGGTCGGTGGCGGCTCACCCCTGCCGTTCGGCGAGGAGATGCTTGAACAAATCGACCGCCACGCGATCGGCAAGCACATGGTCGCCGACCCTAAAGACGGCGTCTCCGTGGGCTGGTCGGGCGGCGACCATGTTCTCGACACGGCGTTCGACCTCGACAAGAACGTCATCAACGACGCACTCCACCTGGCGATCCGGGTCGATACCGACAAGATCCCCGGCTCCCTGCTGAACGCCTACACGAGGATCGAGACCAACGCCAGGGCCAAGGACAACCCCAGCGGCTTCCCGACCAAGGCCCAACGCGCCGAGGCCAAGGAAGCCGCCCGGATCCGCGCTGAGGCCGAATCCGCCGACGGTCGGTTCCGCCGCCTCGCCCACTACCCGGTCCTCTGGGACGGCCAGACCGAAACCCTCTACGCCGGGCTGACAAGCGCGAGCGTCCTGGAAAGGCTCCTCGGCCTCTTCCGCGAGACGTTCGACCGCTCGCTCGAACTGGTCTCCGCGGGAACCCTCGCCCGGGAACAGGAAAACGGCGAGAGCTATGGACCCGTCGGGTTCGTCGGCGAGGACGCCAGCTATACCACGATCGCCTGGTCCGACGGCGACCCCGCCCGGCCCGACTTTCTCGGCAACGAGTTCCTGATCTGGCTCTGGCACACGCTCCAGAACGACGGCGACACCCTCACGATGAGCGACGGCAGCGAGGCCACCGTCATGGTCGCCAAGACCCTGACCCTCGACTGTCCCCGAGGCGAGACCGGCCGCGACTGCCTGACGAATGAAGGCCCGACCAGCCTTCCCGAAGCCTTCCGCGCCCTCCAGGCGGGCAAGCTGCCGAGGAAAGCCGGTCTGATCGTCGTCCGAGACGGCCGGCAGTACGAGCTGACCCTTCAGGCCGAGACCATGGCCGTCTCCGGCGCGAACATGCCCAAGATCGAAGGGGCGTCCGGCCGCGACATCCAGGTCGCGAGAGTCGACGGACTGCGCCATCTGGTGGAAACGCTTGACCTCCTGTACGATGCCTACGGCAGGCACAGGACCGGCCCCGATTGGGGCAACGTGCTCGGACGCATCCGCCGCTGGCTCTCAGCGGCCTGACGGGGGTTGTCGCGAGGATCAGCGGCGCACGGACGTTGGGCAACTACCGACAACACATCACGTTCGCCGGCGTTCTGGGAATCGCCTACGCCTGGGCGGCGTACCTCCTGGCCGGTTTTCACTGGCTCTACGGGACGGTCGCCGCCCTGCTCGCGACCCTTGGCGGGCTCTTGCCCGACCTCGATTCCCCCTCGGGCGTCGAGTTGAAAGGGTTCACCGGCATTCTCGGAGTATTGACCGCGCTGGCCGTCTGGCAGCGGCTGGAGAATCTCAGGAAACCCCTGCCTTTCGAGCTTCACCTCTGGTCGGTGATCCTCGCGTTCATACTGGTCCGGCACGGAATCCGCCGGATCATGACGCGGATCTCGGTTCACCGGGGCATCAGCCATAGCGTCCCCATGTGCGCCGTCTGGGGGGCACTCGCTTATCTTTATTACCCGACCGATCACCACGCGTTGAAGGTCATGATGGCCCTCGCGGTGGTGATCGGTTTTTCTTCGCACCTTCTGCTCGACGAGATCTGCAGCGTCGATCTTCGAGGGGCACGGGTCAACAAGGCGTTCGGCACGGCGATCAAGTTCTGGGCACCTTCGGCGGTCGCCACGATCGCGATGTACGCCGTGTTGAGCTACCTGACCTGGAAGATCGTCGACGAGTGGCCTCCAGGACCATTTCTCTACGACCCCCCGCCGATCCCCCACCTCCCGGTCAAGATTCCTCCGAGTCTCCAGGACGCAATTCCCAAGACCTGGCCGGGTCTAGGAGCACCACGCTGACCGCCGCACTCCAAAAGGGTGGGTGCGCCAACGGATTTCGGCACCGTTCGCTCCAGACTTGGTGGAAGCCTAAAAAAGGTGTCAGGAACCGTTTCCCCGTTCGCGGGCGTGACAG
>JAYUFP010000978.1:0-8759 GCA_043738665.1 Isosphaeraceae bacterium | reverse complement strand
CGAGGAACATGAACAGTTCCAGTTGGCCCGCGCTGAGGCTATCGACCGACAGCGGCGGTGAGTCGTCGCGGTTGTAGAAGACCTCGAATGCCCCGCCGCTTTCCTCTTCGGTGTCGACAAGTCCGACGGCGAAACGGTCATCTTGATCGGGATAGAACGTCTTCCAGGCTTCATTGATGCTGGCGATCCACGACGAGTAGTCGCGTCGCGGATGCTGTCGGGTCCCTAAAAAACTCTGCGCGGCGGCGGCATTCGCGAGTTGCTGTTTCACATTCAACAAACGATTCGGGTCCGTTTTGGCGGGGCGACGGCCCGGCTTGCCGACCGTCACGTCAATGGCTCCCACAAGGGTCGGCGTCCGCCACGAAGAGAAGTACCAGAAAGGCAAGCGGGAATCGGTTTTCGGCGGCAGGGATGACGTCGAATTCACAACGATTTCATCCGTGTCCGGAATGCGACCGCTCGAACGGAATTCTGCCCGAATCTCGAAATCATCGGCGCCCTTCCGGATGGCGCGTTTGCCGCGAGGACCGACGGCCAGTTTGTTCCCGCCCACGGCAATCAACGCCGCTTCCAGTACAGCCGTCTTGCCGCTGCCATTGGGTCCCGCCAAGACGGCGAGGTTGTTCGGCAGTCCGTCGGGGCCGCGGAAGTCGAGGTCGAGGCGCTCGATCCCCCGGAAATCCCGGATCTTCAGCGAGGTCAACGCAATCGGCGGCGGAGTGGCGAGGGGCATCTCGGTCCCTCCCGGGGGCGAGTCAAGGACGGGTTCGTTCGGGATCTTGGCTCAAAATGTCGTGCAGCAGTTCAAGACGGAATTCCCTATTCCAACGTTAACTCTACCAGCGCCCGCGAAGACGAGCCAAGCCTCGCAAGCGGCGAGCCGGCTCATGGTCGGCATAATCGCCATGATCCTCGCGAAACGGTGAAAGCGTAAAATTGGAATCAGACCCAAGAAACAACAGTACCCGACACCTTTGCACTCGTTGAGCCCTTGTCGTCCGGTCGGCGGCTTTGTAGCTTGTGGGGGGGTAATCGGCCCTTTCCGGGAGCGAACATATGCGACGGCGACATTTCTTGGCTTCGGTGGCTGCCTCGGCGTGTCCTCTGACTTTGGCCAGGGGCTATTCGGCTCCGGAACCTGTTGATGAGGCTCGGACATTTGCGACTCCGGACGCGGCGAGGAAGTCGCCTGCGGAAACTCTGGCTTATGTCGCGGCGGTTTATGTCGGGACGGAGGTTCGTAAACCTGATTACCTGGCGACCGTCGACCTTGATCCGAAGTCGGCGACTTATTCGCAGGTGATTCACCGGCTTGCGATGCCGAACGTCGGGGATGAGTTGCACCACTTCGGGTGGAACGCCTGCGCGAGCTGTCATGGGCAACGGGCGCGGCGCTATCTGATCGTGCCGGGGCTGGCGTCGGGTCGGATCCATATTCTGGATACGGCCGACCCTCGCAGGCCGACCTTGCACAAGGTGATCGAGCCCAAAGAGGTGATCGCCAAGGCGAAGCTCACCGGCCCGCATACCGTGCATTGTCTCTCTGACGGCACCATCATGATCTCGATGCTCAGCGACCAGGACGGGAACGCTCCGGGCGGGTTCCTGCTGCTCGACGAGAAGTTCGATGTGGTCGGGCGCTGGGGATCGAATCTTGAAGGGATGAACTTCAATTATGATTTCTGGTATCAGCCCCGCCACAACGTGATGGTCAGCAGTGAATGGGGCGCGTTGAACACGGTCCGGCCGGGGTTCAAGCTCGACGACGTCAAGGCCGGCAAGTACGGCCGCAAGCTTAATTTTTGGGACTGGGACGCCAAGCGGATTACGCAGAGCATCGACCTCGGCGAAGGGGGTCTGCTCCCGCTGGAAGTCCGATTTCACCACAACCCCGACAGCACCCACGGGTTCGTCGGCGCGGCGCTTTCGAGTGCGATCTGGCACTGGTACAAGGACAAGAGCGGCGGAGCCTGGAAGGCCGAGAAGGTGATCCAGGTCGAGCCGAAAGAGGTCAAGGGCTGGGATTTTCCCGTCCCGGGCTTGATCACCGATGTCGTGCTCTCGCTCGACGACCGCTGGCTCTATTTCTCCGACTGGCTCCACGGCGACCTCCGGCAGTATGACGTGAGCGACCCGTCAAAGCCAAGGCTCACCGGCCGGGTCTGGCTCGGGGGCGTCCTCGGCAATTCGCCGCGCGTCGGCGGCAGTGAACTGGTCGGCGGCCCGCAGATGCTGCAACTGAGCCTCGACGGCAAGCGGCTCTACGTCACCAGTTCGTTGTTCAGCAGCTGGGACAATCAGTTCTATCCCAAGCTCGCCAAGTCCGGGTCGTACCTTTTGATGGTCGATTGCGACACCGACAAGGGAGGACTGGCGCTGAACGAGCGGTTCCACATCGACTTCGGCAAAGAGCCCGACGGTCCCGCACGCGCCCACGAGGTCCGCTTCCCGGGAGGCGATTCGACCTCGGACATCTGGATCTGAAGGGTGGAAACCCGGCGTCGATTTATTCTTGAAGAGGGTCAGACGGGCGTCGGCAAATTCAATGGCCGCCCGTTTCGTTCCGTTCCGTTACTTTGAGGCGGACTCCCCGGACCTTCAAGAATCGCTCTCCAGCCGATACCGCCGCCCCGCCCGAGGCGGTCCAGCTCGACGAACTGCACAGCCGGTCAGCCCGGTGCTTGAGGAGTCTGAAAGAGAGACTCCATGCCGTCGAGGAGTTGCTTCTTCCATTGACCCATCTGGACCGGGTGGACCTGGCTGCTTGGTCAGAGCGGCGGCGGATTCGTGCCATGCGGTTCCCTCGGTTTGAACCTCGTCAAGTAGGACTTGCCGCGAGGTCCAATTTCCGGGGTCCACGACAGTCAGGGGAACCGCATCTTGAGCTTCTCGTTCTCGTCGAGCACCCGCATCACGGGACCGCCGTCCTTGGGGATTCCCAGCGCCAGGCGCTTGCGTCCCTGGCTGTCGTACAGCAAGAGCGCGGGGTGCCCCTGATCTTCGAGCCCCAGGACGAGCCGGTTGCTCTCCTTGCCGGATTCGTCGGCGAAGATCAGCACGGGATGGCGGTCCTTGACCACGTCGAGGGTCAGGCGGCTCTTTCCCGAGGGGTCCAGGAAAATCATGTCGGCGTGGAGCGGGTCGGCGGAGAGGACGATCCGGTCGCGGCCGGCGTCATCGACGATCCGCAAGCTCTTGGCGACCAATTCCCGGGCCGGAGGCGCGGCCATCGCACCTGCGATCGCGACGACGGCGACCCCCAGGGCGGCCACGGCCCCTCGACGCCAGCCTCGCAACTGCCGCTCCATCCGTTCCAGACGCTCCAATACTTCACTGTTCGATCGATCCGACATGGGGGAAGCCTCTCCGGGGGGACGTAAAATTAAGGGGAAACCGGCAAGTTGATCCAAGGAAGATCGAGCCGTGTTACGCCGCGTTACCGAACGCTCTCGACGCCGCAATGGGCATCGCCACGTCGTTCAGTCGCCGAACTTGCCGGGCATCGGGGAGAGGAAAGACCCGGTGAAAGCGCGCTCACAAGGGGGTAGGGCACCACGAAGCTCGCCTGGTCAGGCGTGTCTCCGACGCGGAACCGACCTTACCATAAAATCTCCGAACGTGGCGAGCCCTTCGGCTTAGACCATCCAAAAATACACGCCTGGATTTCGCCAAAAAATAATCATTTTAGTGTTATCTTGTGCAGTATGTCTCTGTGTGGTAGGGTTTGTCAGGATGAAGAGGCCGCCACGGGTCTTATCCAGCATCCCCTTCCCATAAGTTAAGCGTCAAAGTCTTCCCAGCCGGATCGCCCGATGATCAAGTTTCTGCACGCGGCCGACATCCACCTCGACAGCCCCTTAAAGGGGCTGGACCGCTACGACGGCGCTCCCGTGGACGAATGTCGGGGCGCGACACGGAAGGCGTTGGAGAACCTCGTCGCGCTCGCGCTGGCCGAAAAAGTCGCGTTCGTCCTGATCGTCGGCGACCTTTATGACGGTGACTGGCCCGACTACAACACCGGGCTTTTCTTCGGCAGGCAGATGGCCAGGCTCCGCGACGCCAAGATCCCCGTCGTGATGATCCGCGGCAACCACGACGCCGCCAGCACGATGACCAAGGACCTTCGCCTTCCGGATAACGTCCGGGTGCTGGACACCTCGAAGCCGCAAACCCTCGCTCTCGACGACTTCGGCGTGGTCATCCACGGGCAGAGCTTCCCCACCCGCGCGGTGCTCGAGAACCTGGCCGTCACTTATCCCGAGCGGACCCCCGGCCTCTTCAACATCGGCCTGCTGCACACGAGCGTGACCGGGCGCGAAGGGCACGACTCATACGCCCCTTGCACGATCGATCACATGCGTGCGCGTGGGTATGAGTATTGGGCGCTGGGCCATATTCATCAGCGGGAGATGCTGCACGACAGCGACCCGTTGATCGCCTTCCCCGGGAACATCCAGGGGCGGAGCGTCCGCGAGCAGGGGCCGAAGGGCTGCTTACTCGTGACGGTCGACGACGCGATGAACGTGACCGCCGAGACGCGTTGGCTTGACGTGATGCGCTGGCAGACCTGCCGCGTCGATGCTTCCGGAGCGCGCGACGTCGACGAACTTCTTCAGCGCTTCCGCGACAAACTCCCGCACGAGTTCGACGCCGGCGAGGACCGGATGCTGGCCCTCCGCGTCGAGTTCCAGGGGACTTGCCGGGCGCACTCGAGCGCCTCCGCCGACTGGACGCACTTCTCCAACGAGGTCCGCCAGGTGGCGATCGAGGCCGTCGGCGGTCGTGCCTGGGTCGAAAAAGTCATCGGCAAGACCCGTCCCCCCGCGGAACTTCTCGACGGAACGGCGGAAGGCCCGCGCGCCGAATTGACCGCCTTGCTGGAAGAGCTTCGAGCCGACGACGCCCGCCTCAAAGACCTCGGCGACAAGACCCTCGACGACCTCAAGGCCAAGGTTTCCCTCGATCTGCGCGAGGATCTCGAAACGCCGGGACGCCTGCGTGAATTACTCGACCAGGTCGGAGCGATGCTGCTGGAGCGGTTGCACGCCTCGGTTGAGTCGTGACGCGATCCTGAATTTTTGCGGTGTGGGAACGGCCCTACGTGAAGAGGTAATATCCCTTTAATCATGCGAATCGACCGCCTCGACCTCACCGCCTTCGGCCCGTTCACCGACGTCTCGCTCGACCTCTCCGCGAGAGGGGACTGGGGCGGCTTGCACCTGATCCACGGGCCGAACGAGGCCGGAAAATCGTCGTCGCTGCGGGCGATCCAGCAGTTCTTTAACGGGTTCGGCGCGCGCTCCGATGACGATTTCCTTCATGAATATAGCAAAATGCGCGTCGGCACCGTCCTCCGCAACCGCGAGGGGGAAACCGAGGGCTTGATCCGACGCAAAGGATCGAAAAATACCCTGCTCGACGCCGAAGGCAAGGCCCTCGAAGACGGTGACGCCCGCCTGACCCGGTGGCTCGGCGGCGTGGGCGCGGCGGATTACGTCAAGAAATTCGTGATCGATCATGAAGAGCTGATCCTCGGCGGCAAGGAGGTGTTGAAGGCCGGCGGCAACCTCGGGAGCGCCCTTTTCGCGGCGGCTTCGGGGATGGTCGGGCTCAGCGAGGTGCAGAAGCAGCTCGACAAGGAAGCCGAAGACCTGTTCAAAAAAGGGGGCAAGAATCCAAAAATCAATGCCGACCTTTCAAAGCTCGAATCGATCAAGAAGGAGACGAAAGAGGCCTCGCTCAAAGGTTCGGAATGGGTCGGCCACGACCAGAGCCTTCGCGACGCGAGGGGACGTAAGGAGACTCTCGGACGCGAGATCGCCGAGATCGAGCGCCGCCGCCTCCATTTGAAGCGCCTGGCCGACGCCGTCGCGCCGATCGCGCAGCGGATGATGCTTCAGGCCGAACTCGCCGAACTGGCCGACGTCCCCCGGCTTTCCGACGACTTCACGCTCAACCGCCGCGACTCCCAGGCCGTGCTCAAGGCGGCGAAGGAAAAGGAGACGACGACCCTTCGCGAGATCGCCGCGGCCCGGGAATCGCTCGCGACGTTGACGGTCCCCGAACCGCTTCTCGCCGAGGAAAAGGCGATCGAGGGGCTTTTCTCACGCCTGGGTGGCCACACGAAATCAAAGGCCGACCGCACCCGCCTGGAGATCGAACGCGCGAGGTTCGAAATCGAGGCGCGCGAAGCCTTGCGGGAACTCGGGCGCGACGCATCGGCATGTGATTTCAAAGGCGTCGAAGCCGCGATCGAACCGCTCCGGATTCGGGCCGGGGACCGCGCCTCGATCCAGGAGCTTTCCAAGAGCCGCGAAGCGCTCTTGCAGAGCCGAAACGAATCAACCAAGGCGTTACATAAGCACGCGACGAACCAGGAAGACGCCGCCGTCAAGCTCGCCGCGCAGGGAACCGAACGCGACGGCAAGGGACTCGCAAGGGCCTTGAAGGCGGCCCAGAAACCCGGCGAAATCGAAGACCAGATCGGCAAATCACGCCAGGAAATCGCCAAGGCCGTTCGCAAGGCCGAGTCGGATTTGAAGAAGCTCGGGCACTGGACGGGGGCGCTCGACGCCGTCGATTCGCTGGTCGTTCCGGCCGTCGAGACGGACGATTCGTTCGACCTCGAATTCAAAGGCCTCGCCGACGAAGAAGCCGACCTGAACCGCCGCCTTGAAACGCTGAGCGCCGAGTCCCGCAAAGGCTCCGCGTCGCTTGAGAAACTTCGCCTCGCGGGCGACGTTCCCACCGAGGACGCGCTGAACGAGGCGAGGGAAGCCCGCGACGCCCTCTGGCGCGAGATCCGCGAAGCCCGCGAATGGAACGACGACGCGGCCCTCGAATTCGAAGCCGCCACGAGTCGCGCCGACGCCACGGCCGACCGCCTGAGGCGCGAGGCCGAGCGCGTCACCCTCCGCGCCGGCCTGATCGCCGAACAAGGCCGCCGCGAGGCCGACCGAAAGGATCTGGCCGCAAGACTTGAACAGAACGGCAACCGTCGTGACACCCTCCACGCCCGGTGGTCGGCCCTCTGGTCCCCCCTGGGAATCGACGCGCCGGGAACCCCTCGCGAGATGACCGCGTGGTTGCGAAGGCTCGGCGAGCTTGTGAAAGACGCGCGAACCTTGCACGACGCGAAGGAGGTTCTCAAAGACCAGGAAGCCCTCGTCGAGTTCCACAAGCAAGCGCTGGCCGATGCATTGGCTGACCTCGGAGAGCCCCGCGGGAACGCCGACGAGTCGCTCGCCGACCGGATCGAACGCGCCCAGGCCGTGATCGCCGCGATCCACGAGGAAACGTCCGACCGGAAGTCCTTGCATAAAGCCATTCACAAGCTCGAAAGCGATCGGGCCGACCTCGAAGACCGGGCGTTGAAGGCGCGCGACGACTGGAACGCCTGGGAAACGGCCTGGGCCGCGGCCCTAGAGAAGGTCGGCCAATCCGCCGCGCTCTCGCCCCGGGAGGCCGACGCCGTTCTCGAACAGACCGCCTTGCTCTTCGAACGCATCAGTGACGAACGCAACTGCCGCGAGAAGCTGGAAGACGCCGCACGCGAGGCCGAACGGTTCGTCAACGGCGTGAGCACCCTGGCCGCCCGCGTCGCGCCCGACCTCGCTTCCGCACCCGTCGAGGAGGCCGTCGGCGAGCTTCACAACCGCCTCGCCGCCGCGCGGACCGCGAGCCAGAAGCGCGACGCGAAGACAGGGGAGCTTCGCAAGCTCGAAGCCGCCGCACGCACCTCACGCGATGAAGTCGTGAAGACCGAGGCTCACCTCGAAGCACTCCGACGCGAAGCGCGTTGTGAATCCGACGACGCCTTGCCGGGGATCGAAGATCGCTCGCGTCGGCGGCAGGTTCTCGAAACGAAGCTGGCCGACGTCCTTGAAAGACTCGGAACTCTCGCCGCCGGGACGCCGGTGGAAGCGTTCCTCGCCGAGGCCGCGGGCACCGACACCGACACCCTCGCGCCTGCGATCACGGGGCTCGATGAACAGATCCACGCATTAAATGCCGAGCGTGAATCGCTCGACCAGACCATCGGCGCCGAGACGACCCATCTCGCCCGCATGAACGGCAACGCCGACGCCGCGCAGAAAGGGCAGGAGGCCGAAGACCTGCGGTCGAGGATCCGGTTCGGGGTCGAGCAATACGCGCGCCTGCGGCTCGCATCGGCGGTGCTCCGCACCGGGATTGACCGATACCGCGAGAAGGCGCAGGGGCCGGTGGTCGAACGTGCGTCGCGCATCTTCGCCGCGCTCACACTGGGCTCATTCAAGGGGCTGAAGGTCGATTACGACGACAGCGACGAGCTGGTGCTGGTGGGGGTCCGCGGCGACGGCGACCCTTTGAAAGTCGATGGCATGAGCAAGGGGACCGCCGACCAGCTCTACCTGGCGCTGCGGCTGGCGACCCTGGAAATCTTTCTCGAAGGGCGGGAACCGTTACCCCTGATCGTGGATGATATTCTCATCCAGTTCGACGACGACCGGACCGCCGCGACGTTGAAGATCCTGGCGGGCTTTGCCTGCTGCGGATGGGCGCGCACGTGCGCGGCGGGGTTGCGGCATTCTACGGCGCGGCGGTGGTGCTGTGGGGCGCGGCGGTGTGGCAGGTGCGGCCCGATTGGCTGGCGCTGACCGCGCTGCTGCCGGTGGCGCTGCATCTCGGCTGGCAGGTGCTGACGCTCAAGCCCGACCAAGGCGACGACGCGCTCGTCAAGTTTCGCGCCAACCGTTTCGCCGGGCTGCTGATGGCGG
>JAYUFP010000977.1:0-2865 GCA_043738665.1 Isosphaeraceae bacterium | reverse complement strand
CTGAGGTTTTGGGCGCTTCGGGCAACCCGGGGCGTTGCCCCGGGCTCTCCTGTGTCGCCCTTTCAGGGCGAAGACGAACGCGCCATGGAGACAATGCCGGAATCCATTGGCGCACCCATCGGTTGCGATTCCGCCGTCACAGCTCGCCGGCGCGGTATACTTTATCGTTTCGGGTTGAACCGGGCGGGGTCGCCGATGGCGGGGGTGCGCGAACGTGATGCCGGACGACAATTGTCGGATCAGGGCCGATGGCACCTCAACGTCAAACGGCGTCACCAACCCGCCGCCGCTCTGGGAGAAGACTCCGCGCCCCTTCTGGGTCGAGATGATCAACGGGGTCGGCCGGGGAATCCGTCGCTTCGGCTCGCGATGGCCCAAGCTCTCGGCCGACGACTTCATGGCGCGTGCCCGACGGAAATCCGGGCTCTCCGACTTCGGCGACGACCGCTTCCTCGAAGGCCTCAACGTCCTGATCGACTCCTTCGAGCGTGAAGACTCCGCCCACGCGTTCGGCCGGATCTTCTTCCGCGAATACTGCGTCAGCCTGCTCGTTAACCGCCTCAAGATCCACGCGGATCTGACCAAGCACCCGGAGATCCTCGACATCCCCGTGCGTCGCCCGCTGTTCATCACGGGGCTCCCTCGCAGCGGTACGACCTTTCTGCACCGATTGATGTCGGAAGACCCTTCGGGGCGGTCGATGCTGTTCTGGGAGGCTCTGGAACCGTCGCCATCCCCGGAGCGTTCAACCTACAAGACCGACCCGCGGATCGCCCGCGCGACGAAGTCGATGAACCTTTTGTATCAGCTCTCGCCGAGGCTCGCGACCGCGCACGAGTTCGCCGCGGAGAGTCCCGAGGAGGACAATAACCTCTTCGCCCACGCGTTCGGCGCGGGGATTCTCGGGTTCATGTTCGATGCTCCCGACTACATGCGTTGGCTTGACCGCCAGGATCTTGTCCCCGGCTATCGATACCACAAGCGGCAGCTTCAGCTTCTCTCGTGGAAGTTTCCGGCCGACTACTGGATCTTGAAGGCCCCGCCGCACCTTTACGGGCTCGACGCGCTGCTGACGGTGTACCCCGACGCGAATATCGTGGTGATCCACCGCGACCCGCTCCAGGCGTTGCCGTCGATCTGCTCTCTGGCGGCGGGGTTCCGAGGGATCATGACCGACCGGATCGATCTCCGAAGACTCGGCGCTGAGTTCGTCGAAGCGACGGCCCCCGGTCACGAGCGCGCGATCGCCGCGAGGACGACCGCCGACAGCGCGCGGTTCCACGACGTCCGTTACCCCGAGATGATCGCCGACCCGGTGGGAACCGTCCAAGCCATTTGTGAGCACTTCGGCTACGACTTTTCCCCCGAATATGAAGCGAATGCCCGGGGCTATCTCGCGACGAATCCCCAGCATAAAAACGGTGTCCACCGCTACCGGCTTGAAGATTTCGGCCTCGACGACGCGACAGTGAACCGGCACTTCGCCGGCTACCGTTCGTGGCTCGAAACGCGGAATCCGCAGACGGTTTAACCTCGCTTGAGGGTGGGGAACGTCCACGGAACGATCCGCCGGAACGTAACGACGCCGGCCGCGGGTCACCCGACCCCGCCCTCTTGGATCGCGGCATGTCCGCGAGACCCGCGCTCCATGCGAGCCACCGCGCCGCGTCGCGGCACTCCTTCCTTGATCCGACACGGGAGAATTGCGAAGTCGAGGAAATCGAAGCCGGAGTCCAACCGCGGATGTCGCGGATCGATGCGGATGAAAGAGGGGATCGCGAACTTTGGAGGGGCCGAAAAATGAGCTTGGCCGTGTTCGCGTCCGTTCAATGGTCATTCGCCGATCTCGTTGCGAATTCTCCATCCGCGTCGATCGACGACATCCGCGGTTGAAATGTTCCAAGGTTTGGCCGCGACTTTGCAACCTTCCCGTCATCGAACAGCGATCTTGACGAACCTCCGAGATCTGACCATAACCTCAACCTCGTGAGCCGGCTCCACAAACCCTTGTGACCTCGATCGGCCACGATTTCACGCCTCCAATCCACCTCCCAAAAACCCGATTGCATGCATCCGCCGACTCTCCGGAGGCGTCGAGCCGCTTCGCGCAGGGATTGCCTGATAAGATTCAGGGTTAAGAACTTACGGCGAAATTCCTTATAATCTCCTTAATGCGTATAACCCGCGAAAGCCGACTAAAATGACAGGACGCTCTTCGGAGCGGACCTGGTCTGAGGACTCGCTGTTTGTACGGAGAGGGTGTGGATGCAACGCCATAAGGACCGCAAGCAACCAGGGAACGGCGTCCTCATTGCGGCCCTCATCGTGATCGTCGGGAACGCGAGCGTTGTCGCGCAAACGGTGGGGCCTTCTTCGGCGTCACCGACTCCGACGGCGACCCGTGTCGAGGAGCGTCTTTCGAGGCTGGAAGAGGCGAACAGGCAACTGATTCTTCAGAATCAGCGCCTTGACGGTAAGCTCCAGGAGGTCACGAAGAATCAGGGGGCTGACCGAGCGAACGCGCCGGCGCTTCTTGACTCGCCCGTGATCCCCGCCCAGGCCACGACGGGTCCGTTCCCTGGCGCGGAGCTGCTTTCTCCGGCGATGGGAGGCGTGGCGGACCGGAGTGCGGGGTCGGGTGCCAACTCCGTCGATCGCCTGCCGTCGCGGGGCTCCGCCGCGGGAGGCGGTGACCTGATCTCGTTCGCCCCCGACGACCCGAACGACGCCGCCGGAACCAAGATGAACGGCCGGTTCGGCCGGAGGTTCACGAACAACGGCCTCTGGTTCGAGTCGCCCGACAAGGTGTTTCAGTTCCACCTCGGCGGGCGGACGCAGATGGATTCCTCGTTCTTCTCCGCGGGG
>JAYUFP010000976.1:0-8763 GCA_043738665.1 Isosphaeraceae bacterium | reverse complement strand
GGCTTCCGCGACGCCATCAGCGTGCGCTGGCAGGAGTCGGGACGGGATGACTTCGACCCCGAGGACATCAATTACTGTACGTTCCGTTGGATCACGACCAGCCAGACGTACGCCATGTCGTGCCTGCGGTCGAACCCGTTGACCGGTGAGATGATCGACGGCGACGTGATCTTCGACGCGAGCTGGATCCGCGCGTGGAAAGAACAGTACGCCTTCCTGACGGGCACCGTGATCCCGAACGGCCGGGACGGGGCGACGAACCCGACTGCTGAACCGCTCTCGGTCGGCAGGATCTTGAGCCCGATCATGGCGGCCAAGGAAGGCTTCGGCCTGCCGTTCCCGCTCGCGAAGAGCCGCGGCAGTCTACTCGCTGAGACGACGAGGACCGGAAGCCCGCGTGCCGAGCTTGTCCCTTCGGAATGGAACGAGCTTCACTCCAGGCTCCGACAACGGCAGTCGGCCGGAAAGCTCTCGGCCTGCACGTTCACATACGGAATGCGGCCTGAACTGGGCCTCGCGGCGATCGCCCTCGCGGCCGACGATAAGGATAAGGACAAGAAGGACGACAAAAAGGAGCCCGAAGCCAAGCTCCCCGAGGAAATGATGGGTCAGCTCATCAAGGAAGTCGTGATGCATGAGGTGGGCCACTCGCTCGGCCTGCGTCATAACTTCAAGGCGAGCACGATGCTGACCGCCGAGCAACTCAACGACACGGGCATCACCCGCGTGAAGGGCATGGCGGGCAGCGTGATGGACTACAACCCCATCAACATCGCTCCCAAAGGCCAGAAGCAGGGCGACTACACGACCACGACGATCGGCCCGTACGACTACTGGGCGATCGAGTACGCCTACAAGCCGGTCGACGGCGACGAGGCCGCCGAGCTGAAGAAAATCGCCTCGCGGTCGCCGGAAGCCGACCTCGTCTTCGCGACCGACGAAGACATGATGCTCAACGACGACCCGCTCGTGAATACCTACGATCTCGGCTCGGACACCCTCCGGTTCGCCAAGGATAGGATCGCGCTGGCGACCGAGCTTTTGAAAGACCTCGACGCCAAGGTCATCAAGGACGGCGACTCGTTCGCCCGCGTTCGCGAGGCCTTCAGCATCCTCCTCAACCAGTGGGGCAACGGGGCGTACCTCGTCGCGTCCTATGTCGGCGGCCAGTCGGTTTCCCGCGACCATAAGGGGAAATCGTCGCGAGACCCCATCGTGCCCGTCGCCGCGGCGAAGCAGCGGGAGTCGTTAACCTTCCTGGTCGACCAGATCCTGAGCGACAAGGCGTTCAAGTTCTCACCCGCATTGCTCCGCAGGCTCGGTTCCAACAAGTGGTATGACGGCTCCGGCATCTTCTACGGAGGCGGGATCGACTACCCGATCAACGAGGAACTTCTGGGCATCCAGAAGATCGTCCTGGGCCGCTGCCTCTCGCCTGACGTTCTCTCCCGACTGGCGAACCAGGAACTCCAGGTCGACGCGGGGGCCGACGCCCTCCGCTCCGCCGAGATCTTCCGCGCCCTCAGCGACGGCATCTGGTCGGAGGTCGCCAACCCCTCCGCCGCGGGAGCCGCCAAGGATAAAGCGTTCGGCCTTTCGACGATCCGGCGCAACCTTCAGCGCGAGCATCTCAGAAGGCTTTCGACGATCGTCCTCGGCGACAAGCGTTCGCCCTACAACGACATGTTCGCCTACGTCCTCTTCCTGGGGAACCAGTCGTACCCGGCCGACGCCCGAAGCCTGGCCCGACTGCACCTCAAAGAGATCAACGTGAAGATCGGCAAGGCCCTCGACCAGAAGGATTTCCCGATCGACGATACGACCAAGGCCCACTTGGAAGAGTGCAAGTTCCGGATCACCAAGGTTCTCGACGCGGGGATCGAGTCGAACGAGCCTTGATTCGGAAGAAAGCAAAAAGATCCATCCGCGGATGTCGCCGAGAAACACGAATAAAGAAAATTCAATCTTTCTGATCCGCGCTCGTCGGCGACATCCGCGGATGAATTTGTTCGGCTGAGACTTCAGAACGGCACATCATTGCCGCCCTGTCCGCCCGCGGGCTTTCCTGTCGCCGGCCCCGGGGCGTCGGCACCGCCGCCGCCGCCTTCAACGGGGAGGACGCAGCGGAAGCCGAGGTACGGTAGTCTCGTGTCGAACCGGAGGCCGTCCCGTTTCGAGGCGAGCCACTCTTTCGACGTTCCCTTCACGACCAGTTGCGCCGCTTTGGGGCGGGTTGGGGGGCCGGTCGGGTTGTTCGCCGCTCCGGTCTTGAACTGCTGGTAATACTTCGGGTCGTACCAGTCCTTGGTCCACTCCCAGGCGTTGCCGGCAAGGTCGGAAACTCCGTAGGGCGACACGTCCAGCGGATAGGAGCGGACCGGATCGATTTGCCTGGGGGCTCGGGGCTTGGTCCAGGCCGCGGGCTCGGGTCCCCACGGGTGAATCCTGCCGTCGGGAGTCCTCGCGGCGGCTTCCCATTGCGCTTCCGTCGGAAGCCTTTTGCCGGCCCAGGAGGCGAAGTCGCCGGCGTCCCGGGCGCTCACCATGACTACGGGTCGGTCTTCGTCTTCGCTCGCATTGGCGAGTGCGGCGTCCTTGGCGATCGCCCTGGCCCGCTCGGTGCGTTTGGCGGTTTCTTTCTGGAAGAGGTTGAACTGGCGGACGGTGACCTCGTGGACGTCGATGTAATAGCGACCCAGGGTGACCTTGTGCGAAGGCCCCTCGGCGGGGTCGGCGTCATCACGCCCCTGGATGAACGTGTCTCCGAACACCAGAACCATCGGCGCCCCGTCGCGGTCGCCGACAATCTCGATCGGCCATCCTGAAGGGTGGACAGCTGTTCCAGATCGGGGATGGAAACTATCAGGAAGGGGTTTCGTCACGACGGCGGGAGTGGTCGGGGCGGGGGTTGTTTCACCCGGGTTACGTGAGGGTTCGGGAGGGTTGACAGGCAGGACAAGCCCGGCCTCCGTTCCCGGCTGTTTCGGGACCGCCGGCTTGGTCGCGTCGACCACCTTGATTTCCGACGACTTCGAACTCGCGATTGTTTTCGGATCGCCGGGCGTGGCGACGACGGTCGGGGTGTCGAGAAAGAGGGGGAGGTTCTGGGAAGGACGGTTCAAGGCCTGCTGCGCCTCCGCCGCGGCCAGGGTCGTCGCATAGGACGTGGTGATCTTCTCCAAGAGCGTGATCGCCATCTCAGGCTTGCCGCCTTTGGCAACTTCCGCCGCCCGATTGAAAAGGATTCGAGCCTCCTGTTCGACCTTTTCCCGAGAGTTGCCGGTGGTCGCCGACGTGGCAACGCCGTCATTTCCTCCGCCGAGCTCGCCGGACTCGTCCGAAACCGGCGCGAAGGTTTTGTAGACCACGAAACCGACGAGTGCCATGACTCCGACGAAGCCGACACCGATGGCGAGCCGGATCCGCCGGCGGGTCTCGTAGGTATCAAGTTCGGGGGTCTTTTCGACGAGAACCCCCTTCGAATCGGCGTCGCCAACCTTGCTCTTGGTCTTCTTCGGTTTGGAACCGGCGTCGTCTTTTTTTCGTGCCTTCTTCGCCGGTTTCACAGCGGGTGCCGGCACCCCGGCTTTTGCCGCTTTGGCGGCCTCGGCCTTTTCCCGTTTCTTCTTTTTTATCTCGGACTCGCCGGCCTCACTCGAATCATCGCCGTCGTATTTCCAGAGACGGGGGAGCGGGGCTCCGGCCTTGCGCGGAGTCTTGATCGGCTGATCGTCTTCCGGTTCGAGCAGCTCGGACATGCGGTCGCTCTCGAGGATCGAAGGGACCGGGGCAAGGGGGAGGATGCCGCCTCATTAACGAGAATGCGTGCGACCATTTCAGCGTAACGCCATGAGGTTACACCGACAAGAGGAAGCCGGCGGGAGTTGACGGGTCACGATTTGGACGGGATCGTTTCCCGGTCCGATAATTCGTGGCCGAGAGTGACGGAAGGGAGAGGGGATTTTCGCGAGCCGAGGCGTGTCACTCGGACGGTCCGATTTGGGGAGCTTGCGGAAGGCCGGTTTCAGGAGGTTTTCTGAAACTGGCCGATCTTTTCGAGGAAGGCTTCGTTGGTGGGATACTTGGCGAGTTGCTTGACAAGGGATTCCATCGCCTCGACCGACTTCAGTTCTGAGAGGCTGCGGCGGAGCAGGTTGACCCGCGAGAGGGTCTGTGCGTCGAGCAAGAGTTCTTCCTTTCGCGTCCCGGATTGCGGCATGTCGATGGCGGGCCAGACACGGCGGTCGGAGAGCTTGCGATCCAGGACGACTTCCATGTTGCCGGTCCCTTTGAACTCCTGAAAGATCAGCTCATCCATCCGGCTGCCGGTTTCGATCAGCGCCGTCGCCATGACCGTCAACGAGCCCCCTTCCTCGAACGTGCGGGCCGCGCCGAAGAGCCGTTTCGGGATGTCCAGCGCCTTGATGTCGAGTCCCCCCGACATGGTCCGACCGGAGTTCGAACCTTTGTTGTATGCGCGTGACAAGCGGGTCAGGCTGTCGAGAAGGATCACGACGTGACCGCCGGTCTCGGCGATTCGCTTGGCTCTGTCGACCGTGAGCTGGGCGAGGCGGATGTGCTCTTCGATGGTATGGTCCGACGACGACGCGATCACTTCGCCTCGAACCGAGCGGCGCATGTCGGTCACTTCCTCAGGCCGTTCGTCGACCAGGAGGACGAGCAGGGTGACCTCGGGGTGATTGGTCGCGATCGCGGCGGCGAGTTGCTGGAGGAGGATCGTTTTCCCGGTGCGCGGCGGCGCGACGATCAAGCCCCGCTGGCCTTTTCCGATGGGGGTGAGCAGATCCATGACCCGCATCCCCATCGGCTCGGCGCCGGTTTCCAGGTGGAGCCGGTCGTGCGGATCGATCGCCGTCAGTTCGTCAAAGCCTTTCAAGGCCGCGTAATGCTCGGGTTCGTGGCCTTCGATGTTCGTGGGTTCGGCAAGCCGAGGGGCTTCACCCCCTCTTGCCGAAGGCTCGACGCGGCCGGTAATCCGCACACCCTGCTTCAAACGAAACCGCGAGAGGATCGGCGTCCCGACATACACATCCTTTGCACCCGCGCGAAAGTTCTTCCCTGTTTCGCGAAGGAATCCGTATCCCTTGGGATGCATTTCCAGCACCCCGGTGCAGGTGATTTCCTCGGTGCTCATGACGATCAGTCTCGGGGGTGGGGAATAGAGAAACGGCGGGGAATGGGAGTCGAACGCTCCATTCCGGAGGCGGTTAAGGAACCGGCGTCAGAATTGATCCGAGCTCGTAACGCTCATGGGACACGAAGGGGAGCACGTCGGGCAGAGTCGGGCGGGGAGAGTGAAACGTCACGAGGGTACGTTCGACGTTGACCTGTCAATGCGGACGAGTCTTATTCTCCTGAATACTAACGAATCCATCGCCGCCGTGTCTAGGAGGGACGCAGGGCCGTCTCGTTTTCGACGGACCGAGACGACCGATGATCGATCGCCGATGACCGAACGAGGATCATGGGATCGGGGCAAGATCGCCGTCTCATTTCTTGGTCATCGACCATCGGGCATCGGGCATCCCGGGAACTCCGAGTCGAAAATGAAACCGCCTTGCCGGGACGGGCGATTTCGGCGTCTCGAAACCCCGCGAACGGTTCGTTTTCGGTGCGCACCTCAGACCTTCCTGAACACTGTGGTCGCGGTTTCGCCGCCTCCTTCGAGGGGCAGGATTTCGTAGTCGCCGAAGAGGTTCGGGCAGTCGACCTGGACCAGCTTGAGGATTGCCACGGCCACCTTGCGAATCTCGACGTCCGCTGCGGGGTCGGCCCGCATCTCGATGAAGTGGCGGAGGGCGCGGCCGTTCGCCGTGACGAAAATCTTGGTCTCGGTCGCGTTCGGAAGCACGCTCCGCGCGGCCTCCCGCGCCTTCTTTCGACGCAGCGTGCGATCGGGAATGTCGGCGAACCTCGCCGCGAGGCCGTCGGCGAGGAGCTTGTATGCCTTTTGGCAGCTCTCGACGGCTTCGATCCACACCCGGTGGAGTTCCGGATCATCGGCGATCGCGTCGGGCTCAACGAATTCGCACTGGCTCTCGTCCACGAATCGTTGCGAAAGCTGGCTGTAACCGAATCCCGCGCGGTGACGGACCAACTCGTGCGTGAACGACCGGCTTACTCCGGTGATGATCAGGTTGAACACCGCGTGTTCCAGGACCGAGCCGTGCCCGACTTCGAGGATGTGCTCGATGTAAGCCTTGTTGCCGCCGGGCCTGGGTTTGGCGAAGCTCATGTAACAGAGCCTGCCGGCGACCTCGATCAGCTTATCACCGGCGACGCTCGCGTCGGTGGTCCACTTGGCGACGTCGTGGTCGTCAAGAAACTCGGTCAGAGCCTGATCGTTCACGGTCTGACGGCCGACGAGATAGACTTTCGGCTCACGAATGACGGAAAGGCTCGGTTCCTGGCTTGGTTCGGGGGACGACATCCGTGACCTCGCGGGCTGGGTTGCTCATGTTCGGCGCATTCGAAGGGCGTATAATACCGCCGCCCGAACGATTCGGACACCCGACCCAAGTTCAACGTCCGGTAGGCTTCAACTGATGAGAAAGATCCGGCTGAAGTCGAGCGGCCAGGCCGACGACCGGCTCGTGGCCCGCTTCGCCGCCGAACTGAATGAACCGCAAACCGCCGCCGCGACCGCGCCCGACGGCTGCAACCTGATCCTCGCCGGGCCGGGTTCGGGGAAGACGCGCGTCATCACGTATCGCGTGGCCTATCTGATCGCCAAGGGAGTGCCCGCGTCATCCATCTTACTTGTTACTTTCACGAGAAGGGCCGCTCGCGAGATGGTGGGCAGGCTCGAAACGTTGATCGGTCCCGAGGCGTCTCAGGTCTGGGCCGGAACCTTTCATCACGTCGGCAACCGTTTACTCCGGGGCTCGGCGGAAACTCTCGGGTACGGCTCGAACTTCACGATCCTCGACGGCGAGGATCAGAACGACCTCGTCCGCCTGGCGATGGACGACTCGGGTTTGTTCGGCACCGGAAAAATGTCGCCGAAACCGGCCACGGTCCAGCACCTCATCAGCTATGCCGCGAACGTGCGAAGACCGATCGCCGAGATCGTCGCCCAACGCGCGCCGGATCTTTGCGAATGGATCTCGCGGATCGAAGCGGTCGCCGCCGCTTACCGTCAGCGTAAGCGGGACGCGAATGCGATGGATTACGACGACCTGCTCCTCGAATGGGGCCGTCTGCTCCGCGATTTTCCGGCCGAGCGTGCCAAACAGGGGAGCATGTTCCGCCATATCCTGATCGACGAGATGCAGGACACCAACACGATCCAGGTGGCCCTCGTTGAAGAGATCGCCGCGGCGGGAGCGGGCAATCTGACGGCCGTGGGGGACGACGCACAGTCGATTTACCGATTCCGCGGGGCCGATTACGACAACATCCTCAAGTTCCCCGAACGACACCCGGGGAGCCGGGTCTTCCGGCTCGAAATCAATTACCGATCGACGCCGGAAATCGTCGCGTTCACGAATGCGTCGATCGCCAAGAATCTCGGCGGCTTCCCCAAGACGCTCGTCTCCGCGAGAAGCGCCGGAGTCCGGCCCCTGCTCGCCCCGGTTCAGGACGCATACGAGGAGTCGGAATTCATCTGCCGGCAGATCCTTGAAGGACACGAGCAGGGCGTGCCTCTGGGCAAGATGGCCGTGCTTTACCGCAATCATTACGACAGTATCGTCTTGCAGGGTGAACTCGTGAGCCGGGGGATTCCGTACAGCGTTCGCAGCGGATTGCGGTTTTTCGAGCAGGCACACATCAAGGACGTGCTTTCTTACCTTCGGATCGTGGCGAACCCTCGGGACGAACCGGCCTGGCGGCGCCTCTTGCTACACATCCCGGGGGTGGGGCAGGCGAAAGCGGGGGCGATTTGCGACGTGCTCGTGAAGGCGACCGACCCCCACGCCGCGATGGCGAGCGCCGATGTCATGGCCTTGCTCCCGACGAAGAGCAAGGGGATGTACGCGGGATTCGTGGCTGACATTCGCAAGGTTCAGGCGACGAAACCCGAAACCTCTCCGGCACTCGCGATCGGCGCGATCCTTCAAAGCGGCTATCCGGCGACGGTACGCGCGAAATACGAGCGACCCGAAAATCGGGTCGCCGACATTGAGCAGATGGCGGTTCTGGCCGCGCGTTACGACAGTCTTCAACGGATGATCGCCGAATTACTCCTTGCCGGTGACGTTTACGGAATGGATACCGTCGATGGCGGGGAACCGATCGATACGCTGGTGCTCAGCACCGTCCATCAGGCGAAGGGGCTGGAGTGGTCTCGGGTTTTCATCCCCCGATTGATCGAGGAAAGTTTTCCGCACCGGCGCGCGCTCGACGAGCCGGGGGGCGAAGAAGAGGAACGGCGGATTTTTTACGTCGCGATCACCCGCGCGATGGACGAGATCACGATGGTCTATCCACAGATGATCGCTCGGGGCGGGCGAGGTCCTCAGGTCTTGACGAGTCCGAGCCGATTCGTCACCGAGATCGACGCGGCGCTGTATGAGCCGGTTGCGATCGAACGAGATTTTTAATCGGGTCGCAACGTCAGTGCGATGGAGTTTTCATGGACCCGCATATCGATTCCTCCTCGCGGAACGAACCCCGATCCGCCGGGGATGCGCTCGACGAGTTTCGCAATCACCATGAGTGGTCGGACCTGGATCGCGACGCCGCGTTCGACCGACTGATCGAACGATTTCCCATTGCCGACCTCATCGAAGCCGTTCGCGA
>JAYUFP010000975.1:0-2875 GCA_043738665.1 Isosphaeraceae bacterium | reverse complement strand
ATCCTCCCAGGAGCGGCCCGAGAACGAACCCGAGTCCGAACGCCATGCCGATCAGTCCGAGCCCTCTGGCCCGGTTTTCGGGCTTGGTGACGTCGGCCACGTAGGCCTGGGCGACGAGGATGTTGCCCCCCGATGCGCCGTCGAGCATCCGGGCCAGGAGCATCGTGGTGTAGTCTCGCGAGAGGCCGAGGATCAGGAACGAGATCGCGGTCCCGGCCTGGCTGGCGACCAGTAGCGGGCGTCTGCCATAGCGGTCGCTCAGCCGCCCGAGGATCGGCCCGGAAATGAGCTGACACATCGGGTAAGCCGCGAGCAGTAGCCCGATTTGCCAGTCACTGAATTCGTATTCCTTGGCGAACGGGGCGAGCAGCGGCATGACCACGCTGAACCCGAGCAGATCCACCAGGACGATTGCGATGATGATCCCCAACGGCGACATCTGCGGCACTTTCCCTTCGTTCAAGCGTTCGCGTCGGCGACGGGCTTGGCTTCGCCCACGCCTTCGGTCCCATAGCGTGCCGCACGGAGTCGGTCGGCTTGCGATTTGACTTCCAGCAAGAGGCGGGCGTGGGACACGATCACCGCGTAGATGACGGCGAAGGCCCCGAAATTGAAGGCGATGGCCACGGCGGCGACAAGCAGGTGCCAGAGCGGGTTCAAGCCCCGGGTGTCGGCGGCCGCCCCAATCCATGCCGCGATCGCGATCAGCGTCATCCCCCAGAACTCGAACCGGAACGCTTTCCGCTTGTTCTTCTTGGCCTGGTCGTTGATCCAGAGGGGCAAACCGTAGACCCGTACGACCTCTTGCGCCCATTTCCCGGTCGCGAGGAAATACGTATAAGCGATCGAGTGGACCGCCAGGGTCGCCATCGTGGCCGTGAGGGCCACAAGGACGTGTACCCCCCTCATCACCGCGTGAGGCCCCCGCGGCTCGCCCGTCGCGAGCAGCCCGACGACGAAACTCGCGATCAGCAGAGACCCGTCGGTAACGGCAAGGACGAGGAAATAGCGGAGCATGAGGGAACCCGGAGGACTCGCGGCAGGCGGAATCGTGTCGTGGTTGCAAAACGGGACTCGCATTACATTACGCGAAAGCCCCTTGCGTCCGCAACGCGACAGACGGCTTTCGCCGCCCACGGGGACTCCTTGAGAAAACCCGTTACGGTTATAGTTTCTGATTGACCCGTAGACAAACGCCGGAGCCTTGAACGTGAATGACGCCTGGATCGCCGACCGGATGAAATCGATCGAAGCCTCGGGTATCCGCAAGGCGTTCGACATGTCCAAGGCCATGAAGGATCCGATCAACCTCTCGATCGGCCTCCCCGATTTCGACGTCGCCGCCCCGGTCAAGGCCGCCGCGATCGCGGCGATCGAAGAAGGCCGCAACGCCTACACCGTCACGCAGGGCATCCCCGAACTCCGCGGCAAAATCCAGAGCGCCGTCGATGCCGAATTCGGCCACTCCGATCGCCAGGTGTTGGTGACTTCCGGAACTTCGGGCGGATTATTACTGGCGCTCTGCTCAGTGGTCAATCCCGGCGACGAAGTGATCATCTTCGACCCCTATTTCGTCATGTACGGTAACTTGACTTACCTCGCCGGGGGAAATCCCGTATACGTCGACACTTATCCCGATTTCAGGATCGACGTCGAAAAGGTCGCCGCGGCGATGACCTCTCGGACCAAATGCGTCATCGCGAACTCGCCGGGGAACCCGACGGGAGTCGTCAGTTCGGCCGAGGAAATGCGGAAATTGGCGGAGTTGTGCAAATCGCGCGAAGTGCTGTTAATCAGTGACGAGGTTTATCGCGCGTTCTGCTACGACCGACCGTTCGCCTCTCCCGCGAAATGGAACGAGGACGTCCTGGTCGTGGACGGCTTCAGTAAAGCGCACGGAATGACCGGCTGGCGGCTGGGTTTCGCCCACGGGCCGTCGAGGCTGATCCAGGAGATGGCCAAGCTCCAGCAGTTCAGCTTCGTCTGCGCGCCGAGCATGGTGCAATACGCCGGAGTCGTCGCCCTCGATCAAGACCTAACGGCCCGAGTGGACATCTATCGACGAAAAAGGGACGCCTTGGCCGAAGCCCTTTCCGGGCTCTTCGAACTGCCAAGTCCGGAAGGTGCTTTTTACGCCTTCCCGAAAGCCCCGTCGGGAACGGCCACCGAGTTCGTCGCCGAGGCGATCAAGCATAATCTCTTGATTATCCCCGGAAACGTCTTCAGCCGCCGCGACTCGCACTTCCGGATTTCGTACGCGGTGGACGATGTGACGTTGAAGCGTGGGCTCGACGTGTTGAGGAAAATTTCCCGGACGCGGACAGTGTGATTGTCTTGAAAGGCGGACACGGTGAATGGTTCGACATTACTTGTGTCGATCCGGACCGGTCAAATGCTCGACGAACGTCGCATGCTCGGCCGTGGCGAGGCCAAGCTCCAACGTGTCGACCCGTGCGTCCATCTCGCGTGAAACGAGAGCACGGAGGTCGAGCCACAGGCCCGGGAAAGCTTCGGAGCGGTAGATACCGTCGAGTCCCGGGGTTTGAAGCACGAACCGGCCCCGCCGGAGGACGAACCAGCGAAACTCGTCGGGATCGAGCCCGACGAACAGATATTCACGCACTCCGGCCTTCCGATAATCCGCCTGCTTCGGCCCGAGGTCGTGGGGCCGGCTCGACTTGCCGATTGCGATGATCAACTCCGGCGGCCCGACCACGTACCCGCCGACGATCCGACTCTGCCCTCCCAAATCTTCTGAAATCCGGAGTTGAAGGTCGGGTTGGGGCTCTCCATAATCGCCGAATTGGGTTGTGGCGTTGTTAGCACCGCAAACGCCTTTGGTAAATCGCTGATAATGACCCAACCAATAGGAAAG
>JAYUFP010000974.1:0-8813 GCA_043738665.1 Isosphaeraceae bacterium | reverse complement strand
CACCGGCGATGCCCACCGCTCGCATCAGGTCATCTTGATCGAAGGGGAGCGGATCACGAAGGTCGGCCCGGAGGGGCAATTGAGCGTCCCCGAAGCGGCGACGGTGATCGACCTCTCGGGGGCGACCGTGTTGCCGGGCCTGATCGATTGCCACACCCACCTCGGCTCCCGCGCCGACCGCTGGGACGAAATCTTGCGGTTCAAGGACACTCCCTTCAATAGCGCCTTCGCGGCCGTGAAACACGCCAAGATCACGCTCGAAGCCGGGTTCACCACGGTCCGCGACGTCGGCAGCCGGCCGTTCCTCGCCGTCGACCTCCGCGAAGCGATCAACGAGGGGTTCATCCCCGGTCCCCGAATCATCGCGAGTGGGCCGGGCCTTTCGATCACGGGAGGCCATGGCGACCTGAACAATTTCGCCCCGCAGGTCCGTGTTTCGTCGTTCCCCGAGGAGCGCGATTTCCGAATCGCCGACGGTGCCGATCAGGTTCGCCACGTCGTCCGCGCGCAGCTCAAGCACGGAGTCGACCTGATCAAGGTAAACGCCTCGGGAGGCGTCCTCTCCCGAGGCGACGCGCCGGGAGCCCCGCAGTATACGGTCGAGGAACTGAAGGCGGCCGTGGAGGAAGCCCACGCGGCTGGTCGCAAAGTGGCGGCGCACGCGCACGGAGCCCAGGGCATCAAAAACGCCGTCCTGGCCGGGGTCGATTCGATCGAGCACGGAAGCCTGATCGACGACGAGGGCATCGCCCTGATGGTCAAGCACGGAACCTGGCTCGTCGCCGACATCTACAACGATGATTACTTGCTCGGTCGAGCCAAGGAATTCAAAATCCCCGAAGAGTATATCGAGAAGGAGAAACTCGTCGGCAAAACCCAGCGCGAGAATTTCGCCAAGGCCGTGAAAGCCGGAGTCAAAGTCGCCTTTGGGACCGACGCCGGCGTTTATCCCCATGGCGAGAATGCGCGTCAATTCATGTACATGGTCAAATTCGGACTGACACCCGCCGGGGCGATCCGCTCGGCCACTTCCGACGCCGCCGAGTTGATCGGCAAAGGCAAAGATTTGGGCCGGATCGCTCCGGGATTTTATGGGGATCTCATCGCCGTGTCGGGAGACCCATTGGAAGACGTGACGGTGTTGGAGAAGATCGGGTTCGTGATGAAAGGCGGGGCGGTGGTGCGTCAAGAATTGTCGAAGAAGTAAACATCGGCTCGCGAATTTGTAGGCTGGGTCTGGACCCAGCAAGATAGAAACAGATGCTGGGTCACGACCCAGCCTACATTGCTGGTAAATCGAACAATCACTCGTAGTTTCCCGTTAGGGATCAGCCGACGATGCAAGACGAAACCACGACGCTGTACCGCCCCGTAGGTCAGAAGGAACTCGACCTGATCCGCGACAGCGATTTCCGAGCCTTCCCGCCTCGGCTCTACTTCCAGCCGATCTTTTATCCAGTGCTAACCGAGGAATACGCCGCCGGAATTGCCAAGAACTGGAACGTAAAGGATGAGGCGTCGGGTTACGTTGGTTACGTCACGAGGTTCCAAGTCAAAACGAACTACATTCAAAAGTATGATGTCCAAACAGTTGGGAGTTCCGCACACAAAGAATACTGGATTCCGGCCGAAGCACTCGCCGAATTCAACGAGAATATCATCGGCAACATCGAGGTGATTGCCGAATTTCATCCTCCCAGTGAAGCCGACCAATCCTGAGGCTTATTTCATGTCCGCTGTGCGGACCGTCTTCGGCGTGGGCTCGGACCGAAGACGGTCCGCACGGCGGACCCTACAAGACTGATTTATATGTTTTTTTTAATCGTTTCGCACATAATCTGATCGCCAGCGGGGCGAGGTCAATCCCGATCCATCGCCGTCCCAACTTCTGGGCCGCCGCCAGAGCCGTCCCGCACCCGCAGAAGGGGTCAAGGACGAGGTCTCCTTCGCGACTGCTCGCCGCGATGATGCGTTCGAGCAAGACCAGCGGCTTCTGTGTCGGGTATCCGAGCCTCTCCATAGAGTTCGCGGAAAGGGGCGGGATGTCGCTCCAGACGTCGGAGAGACTGACGCCTTGAAGTTCGTCGGCGAACCACTTGAGGCGCGGCGTTCCCGGCTTCCTCGAAGGCCAGTAGATCCTGCCCAAGGCGTCGAGGGCGTCGAGCTTGTCTTGTACGGATTCACCGATAATTCCGAGTCGATCGATCACCTTGCCCGGGATCGCCCAGTGGCGCTGGACGGTGGTCGGGTTGATGCCCTTCCAGGGCCTACCGCTTTCGCCGTAACGGACTCCCGAGCCGGTCAGAGTGATGGCCTGGAAGTTCCGGCCGGTCTCGGGGTCGACCTGTTTGAAGTGCTTCCGGAGATACTCCGCGGAGTGCCCCGTGCGAGGATCGCTCCAGTAATAGTTCAAGGTTTTTGAGTACAGCAGAATCACGTCATGAACAGGCCCAAATCGTTTAGACGAGCCATGAGCATGCGTTCGTTTCCAGATGATTTCGCTCCGGAAATTCTCGGGGCCAAAGACCGCGTCGAGCAGGAGCTTGAGCGAGTGGCTCGCCGAAGGGTCGCAGTGCAAATACAGGCTTCCCATGGGCTTCAAGACGCGGTGCAGTTCGGCCAGTCTCGGTGCCATCATCACCAGGTACGCCAGTGCGTCGCCGGTGCCGAGAAGGTCGTGAAACGCCTTGAGGGCGCGTCCGGGAATTCCATGCGACGCGACGAATTCGTGATAGCTCTCCGCCGTCGGAGCGTCCCACCGCCAGGTGTCGGAAAACCCTTGGGCGTCGGGCGTGTGGTAATCGGCGTTGGAGTTGAACGGCGGGTCGAGGTAAATCAGATCAATCGACGCGTCAGGAACGTGACGGCGGAGGATTTCCAGGTTGTCTCCTTCGTGGAGTTGGTTTTTAAGCATGACGATACGCCGTTGTCAGAGGGTCTGTTCATGGGCTTCATGCAAGAACCCCAATCGCCGCACCGAAGGCCATTTCCAGGCGACGGCCGCCACGATCAGGATCGAACCGACTCCTCCCAATACGACCGCGCGCACGGCCCCGAACACCCTGGCGGTCACTCCTGACTCGAACTCGCCAAGCTCGTTCGACGAGCCGATGAAGATCGCGTTCACCGCCGAGACTCGCCCCCGCATCTCGTCGGGGGTCAAGACTTGCACGAGCGTCCCTCGTACAACGACGCTGATGTTGTCGAGCGCCCCGGTGAGCAAGAGCATGACGAACGAGAGAGCCGGGCTTCGCGAGAGGCCGAAAACGACCGTGGCCGCTCCGAACCCTCCGACCGACCATAGGAGCGCAGGCCCCGCACGTTTCAAAGGGGGTCGATGGGCGAGGACGATCGCCATGAAGAAGGCCCCGATCGATGGGGCGGCGCGGAGCCATCCCAGGCCGGTCGGGCCGATCTGGAGGATCTCCTTGGCGAAGATCGGCAAGAGCGCCACCGCGCCTCCCAGCAAGACGGCGAAGAGGTCCAGGGTGATCGTCGCCAGGATCAATTCGGTCCTCAGCACGAACCGAATGCCCGCGAGGAGCGAATGAAAGGAGAGGGGTTGGAAGTCTCTGGCGAAGGGTCGCAGGACGATCGGCCAGACCAGCGCGACGACGGCGATCGAGCACGCGGCGTTGAACAGATAAGCCGCCGTCGCTCCTTGCGTGAGGGCGATCGAAAGGCCTCCCAACGCGGGGCCGACCACCGAGGCGACCTGCCAGCTACTGCTGTTCCAGGTCACCGCGTTGGCGATCATCGCGCGGGGGACGACCTGCGGCATCACGGCCCAGCGCGCGGGCATGTTCACCGCCTGACCGATCCCGGTCAGGACCAGGCAGAGGTAGACGAGGCTGACCGGCCCTTCCATCGTGGAAAGGAGGGCAAGGCCGAGCGAGGCGAGGCCCAGAAGCACCTGGGCGACGACGAGTTGACGCTTGCGGTCGTAGCGGTCGGCGGCGTGTCCCGCGGGGATGGCCAGCAGGATCACGGGCAGAACCTGCGCCAGCCCCACCAGGCCGAGCGCGGTGGCCGAGCGCGTCCGCTCGTAGATCTCCCAGCCGACGGCCACGCCTTGCATCTGGCCGCCGACGGTCGCGTACATCCCCGCCTGCAGGAACAGGCGGTAATCGTCGAACCGCAATACCGCGTAGGGGTCGTGGGGTTGAATGCTCGGGCTCGGCGGGTCGTCTTGCGGCATCTGCGGTGCGGATCCTCGTTTCGTAACGGATTCCCCGTGGTGCCCCAGTATTCCGAAGGGGGCGGGAATCCCACAAGACCGGGATACTGAAGACAAGGGCTTTATTGACGCTCCCCCCACATTTTGAGTCATCCTTGCGGATCGTCGGGTACAATGAGAGGGGAGTGGTCGAAACCCTGGCGTTTCGGGCTTCGGACCGAGCGATTTGGACACGTAAGGATCTGGACTTCACGGCGATGCGATCTCTCAAAGGCCACCTGCTTCTGGCGACCCCGGAGCTTCTCGCGCCGATCTTCAGCCGGAGCGTGATCCTGATGCTGGACCACTCCAGCGAGGGGGCCGCGGGCGTCGTGATCAACAAGCCGACTGACGCCACCGTCGCGTCGATCGCCGAACAGGTCTTTGAAGAGCCGAGCGAATGGGAAAAGCTCATCAGCCTGGGCGGACCCGTGCCCGGTCCGATGATCGTCCTGCACACGGTCGAGGAACTGTCGGATCAGGAGATCGTGCCGGGAGTCTACAGCACGGTCGATGCCGCCAAGGTCCGCGACCTGCTCCGCCGCCAGGTCGAGCCGTCGTTGACCCTGGCGAACTACTCCGGATGGTCAGCCGGCCAGATCGAAGGGGAGATCGCCGAAGGGTCGTGGGTCACCATGGAGGCGCGCCCCGATCTAATCTTCTGGGAAGGCGAAGGCGACCTCTGGAAAGTCGTCACCAAGGAGATCAACGGCCGACGCCTCACCGACATGCTGCGGATTCGCGAGATGCCCGCGGACCCGCGTGTCAATTAGAGCGTGGCGGGCGTGGCCGCGTGGTTTCCGTGCAACACATCAACAACTCACGTTGCCGATAAGGTAGGGTCAAGGAGGGGCGTTTTCCGCGTCCGCAGTTCCGACCTCGCCGAAAGCTGTTGCGCTAGCCATGAGCGGAAGCCGAAGCGCGTTCCGTCACCGCTTGGACCTGGCGGCCCGCGTGCATCTCGGGGGTGACCCGACCGGACTCCTCGCCCGCTCGGTGAACCTCAGTCGCACCGGGATGGGTGTCAGGCTCGACCTTCCTTACACGGAGGGCCACGCGACTTCGCTGACGCCGTCGCCCCGGTCGGGCGACCCGTTACGCGTGGCGCTTTATGACGAGGTCGGGGGAACCCCGCTGGTCCGTCAGTGGACCGGACGGGTCAGCCACGCCAACGTCGGCTGCGGCGGCGGCCGGATCGGCATCGCCTTCGAATGGCCGCGTGGACGGGGAGCGAGGAGCCGCGATCAGGTCGAATCTTCCCGCGAAAAGCCCTTGCCGTGGCCACTGGAGGACCGCCGGGAGCCTGCACCCGAGCTTGGAGCGCTGGCGCTGGCCCTGGCGCTCGCGGGTTTGGCGGCCGACCAGGCGAGCAAAGTCTGGGCGACGGCCGCGTCGGTCTCCTGGCCCGAAGGGTGGCGAGAACTCGGGGCCGGGATCGCCGCGGTCGCTCCGTCCGAGAACCTCGGAGCGATGGGAAGCCTGGCCGACGGATTCGAGTACACCGGACCCATCTGCGCGGCGGCCTGCCTGACTTTATTGGGCCTGGCGGCGAAACGAAAAGGGATTAAGAACAGCGGTGTTCGGTCGACGGGCCTTGGACTCCTTGCCGCGGGGATGCTGGGGAACTCCGCCGATCGGCTCGTCCTGGGACACGTCCGCGACTTCCTCGTCCTGAGCGCCTTGCCGAACCTGACATTCAACCTCGCCGATGTCTTGATCCTGGCGGGAGCGGCGTCGTTGCTGTGGGGTGGTGACCGACCAATGAACGATCGGCGAGAGCCGGCGGAGGAAAACCCCCGTCGGCCCTGGATGATCGTCCCTCGAGACTCTCAGATCATTTCCCGACCTTGACCTGGAATCCGGCCTTGTTCAGGGCCTTGACCACTGCGGCGGCGTTGAAGTCTCCGGTCACTTCGAAGTCGGCCGTCTTGGGCTTGGCGGTGCTCCCCTTGACGCCTTCCACGCTCGCGACCGCTTTCTTGATCGCATTGTTGCAGGCGCCGCAGCAGTTGTGGGCATTGCTCAGCTTCAGGGTCGAAACCTTACCGCTGGGGACGTCGGCGGCGGGCTTCAGGGTCAGGGTCTTGCTGCCGGTGTCGCCGAAGTAGCCGGCGTCGGCGAGGGCGTCGAGGCCCTTCTGAACCGTGGCGTCGTCCTTGGCGGTCAGGGTCACGGTTTTAGCTTTCTGGTCGCACTTGGGCTTGACGCCTTCGACGTCCTTCAACGCCGCGCCCACGCCCTTCACGCACGCGCCACAGCAGAGGTGAACGCCTTTGACTTCAACGGTCGAGTCGGCCAGGGCGAAGGCCGTGCCGGTCAGGAGCGTCACACCGCAGAACGCAGGCAGGATCAGCCACTTCGTGAATCGCATCGGAATCTTCCTTGGGTTCGTGTCGTAAGTTGGGACTGGACGTCAACCTCGGATATTAACCTTTGGCATGCAATTGTCAAACATCGATTACCATCCGCCGCCCTGATTACCGTCGGCGTTGCCGGAGTCTCCGCCGCCCCAATCGCCGCCTCCTCCGTTGTCCGGTTCGGGCTGGGGGCTGCTTCCCCAGTCGCCTCCGGCGTCGGGCTCGGCCGCGGGGGCGTCGGCAGATCCCCAGTCGCCGCCTCCGCCCTGATCGGCGGGCGTCGCACTTCCCCAGTCGCCGCCCGCACCTTCGTCGGGGGCGTTCGCGTCGGGCGTGCCCCAGTCTCCGCCGACTCCCGCGTTGGGGTCATACGTCTCGGCAGGTTGCCCGGGTTCGGGGGCTTGACCTTGGGGCAAGACGTTTCCTTGCTGATCGACGTGGCCGGTATGCTCGTGACCGTGCGGGTAGCCTTCCTGAGGGATCGCGCGGCCGAACTTGTCGTAGAGGATATTGCCGGCGATCGCGCCGCCGAGACCGCCCAGGACACCGCTCATGAACCCGCCGCCCCCTTGTTGCGGCGGAGGGCCGTATCCGGGGGCGGGGGCGGGAGGCTGGCCGTAGCCGTACCCCGGCGCGGGGCCGGGATTAGGCCGCTGGGGGCCGTAACCGGGATTGGGCTGCTGCGGGTAAGGCGCGCCTTGGCCGGTCATCATCGCACGACGGTCGGGCTGGGCCGGTCGCCGGAACATTCGTGACACGAACCAGAGGAACAGCAGCATGCCGCCCCCCACGATCAACAGGAAAGGCATGATCGATCCCTCGCGTTGCTGGGGATGGGGAAGTACGTCGGGTTGAGCAGCGGGGCCGGGCAATTGGACCTTCGTCTCAATTCCCGGAGGGGTCGTCGGGACTTTCGGCAACGACGGCGGGGTGACCGTGGCGGCCGGGGGAGGCGTCGTCACGACCTGTTTCGGGGCGGGAGACGGGTCGCCGGGACCGGGAAGGTGCGGGACGACCGCGGGGGTCTTCGCCTGTGCGACCGCGGTCGTGTCCGACTCCGCCGTCTTGCGAATCTCGGCGACGCCGTCGAGCAATCCTTTATCAAAGTCTCCCGCTTTGAAGGCGCTCATGATGGCGTCGTCGATCGTGCGGATTTTCGTGTTCGTGAACAGCGACTTCGCCGAACCGCTCGGCTCGGACCAGAGCTTATGCTCCTTCTTGGCGAGCAAAATATAGAGCCCGTGGACGTCCAGCGCCTTGGCATTTGTCAGCGCGAGGTCGCGGGCTTCCTTGCCGCCGAGCGTTTCCACCGTCTCGATCACGGCATTCCATTTGGTGTTCTTGTGGAGGCTGTCGAGCGTGACGTTCGCCTTCTCGACCGTCTCCGGCTTGAACATGCCTGCGTGGTCGCGGACGCCGAAAACCAGGGCCGCGCGGCGGGCTTCGGCCGCGGCGTCGAGCAATCCCTGGTCGAATTCCTTCTTCTTGAACCGTTTCGTGATCGCGTCACTGATGGCGGCCTGTTCCGCCTTGGAGAAGACCGCTTCCGCCGAATCGCTCGATTCGACCCAGACTTTCTGGTCGCCCTTCGAGATCAGGACGATCAGCCCCTTGATGTTTTCCGCCTTGCCGAGCGCCGCGGCGACGTCTTTCGCGGTTTTGCCGCCGAAAGAATCGACGGTTTCGACCACGATCCGGACCTGGCGGGGGGAGTTCTTCTGAACTTCATCAAGGAGTCTTGTCGCTTCGCTGACCGCGCCGGGTCCGAAAATCCTCGCGTTGTCGCGGACGGCGGGGCCGCCGGCAGTCCGGGTTTGTGAAGGCCGCCCGAACTGAGCAAACACCCGGCCGGGCGGGAGCAGGAAGGACGAGGTTCCCAGAACGGCCAGGGCCGCCAGGGTCGTCGTCGTCCGTTTGATCGTCACGCCTCGCATCGGAACGCTCCGTCTCGTCTTTTGAAGTTGATCGACTGGATGCCGTCGCAGTGAAGGGACAAATTCCGTGCCGCCCGGGAGTGTTCGTCGGCCGGAAGCGAATCTTGGGCGGGTCGCGAACGCTCTCATCCTACCGCGCGAGGTCAACGGGGGGCGAGAATCGGGATGGCGGATGGCGGAACAGGGAATGACCAACCGATCAATGGCCGATGCCCAATGAAACAATTACGACGCTCGGGCATCCATCATCGGTCATCGGATCACACTCGTTCCCTCGCTCCGCGTGGGAATGCCGTCCCCGACGCT
>JAYUFP010000973.1:0-2885 GCA_043738665.1 Isosphaeraceae bacterium | reverse complement strand
GGACGCACACTGAATTCGGGCTAGAATGTAGTGTACAAAACCCTGAAATGTACTGTACACAATCTTTAACCGAGTGCCATTCGTGTCAGGAACCGTTTTCTTCGAGGGAATGCGCTGACGGTATCTGACACCTTTTTTTGCTCACGCCGCCGGACTCGCCGAATCATCGCCGTTCTTGAGCGCTTCCCACTCGTCCCACGAGTAGAGAACCTCTCGGGCCGAGCCGCTCTTGAACTCGCCGACGATCCCGTCTTCGGCCATGAAGTCGATGAGTCTCGCGGCGCGGCCGTAGCCGATTCCCAAGGCCCGCTGGAGCAACGAGCAGGAGCCTCGGCCTTCGCGGATGATGATCTCGATCGCCGGTTCGTAGAGGTCGTCCCGCTCCTTGAGGCCCGCGCTTCGTCCCTTGCCTCCAGGGCCTCCGCCGACCTGAAGTTGGATCAGTTCCCGGCTGAATTCGACCTGGTACTGTTCGAGGTACTTGCAGACCCGGTTGACCTCGTCGTCCGAGACGTAAGTCCCTTGCGCCCGCACGATATGCGACGTTCCGGGAAACAGAAATAACATATCGCCGTTGCCGAGCAGCTTGTCGGCTCCCATTTCATCGAGAACAACCCGCGAGTCGCCCCGGCTGGCGACCTGGAAGGCGATTCTGGCGGGGAGGTTGCCTTTGATCAGCCCGGTGATCACATCGACGGTCGGCTTCTGGGTCGCGACGATCAGGTGCATGCCGACGGCCCGGGCCTTTTGCGCCAGGCGGACGATGTGGGATTCAACCTCCTTGGCGGCGGTCATCATCAGGTCGGCCATCTCGTCGGCGATGATCACGATGTAGGGCATGAACGTCGGAATCCGCGCGGCCTCCTCGTCGTCCTCGGGGCGGAGCCGGTTGAAGATCTCCTCGGCTCCGAGTTGGTTGTAGGACTGGAGGTTGCGGACCCCCGCGCGGGCGAGGAACGTGTAGCGTTCGTCCATCTTGTCGCACGCCCAAGAAAGCAACGACTCGGCCTTCTTCATGTCGGTGACGACGGGGTGCATCAGGTGCGGGATGCGTTTGAATTGCGAGAGTTCGACCATTTTCGGGTCGATCAGGATCAGCTTCACCTCGTCGGGCCGCTTGGTCATGAGGATCGAGAGGATCATCGCGTTCAAGCAGACCGATTTCCCGGTGCCGGTTCGTCCGGCGATGAGCAGGTGGGGCATGTCGGCGAGGTCAAACGCCAGGGGCATCCCCTTCACGTCCTTGCCGAGGAAGAGAGGGATTTTGAGCTGTTCGCTGCGGGACTGAATCGTGTGGATCACCTCGCCGAGCTTCACCATCCCTCGGCGGTCGTTGGGGACCTCGATGCCGACGGTCGTCTTCCCCGGGATCGGCGCCACGATCCGGACCGACGGGACGGCCAAGGCGATGGCCAGGTCGTCGGCGAGGCTGATGATCTTCGAGACGCGAAGGCCCGCTTCGAGCTCGATCTCGAACTGCGTGATCACGGGGCCGGTGTCGATCTGGACGACGCGGACCTTGTAGTCGAAGTCGAGCAGCGTCCGCTCCAAGAGCATGGCGCGGGCGTGGATCTTGGCCTCGTGTTCCTGCACCGGGTACGGAGCGGCGGCTTCGAGGAGATCGAGCGGGGGCATCTGGTACGACGCGTTCGACCCCGGAGCGCTCCCGGGTCCGATCGTTGCGTCGCCGGGCCTGCTCATTGTCGGTTGATTCAAACCTCGAACGGCCGGAACGTTCATCGACGGGAGCGGCGGGGCGGGCACCTGGCCGACCGAGCGGGCCGTCGAGATCGTCGGGGGCGGAAGTTGATCGGCCCCCAGAACGGTGAATGTCGGACCCGGGATCATGAATGAGCCCGCGTTCGGCAGCGGGAGTGGGTCTTGGGTGGTCTCGCCTCGTTTACGACGGTAGAGCGCGACGAGCTCACGGCTCGGCCAGACGAAGAAGGCGTCGTGAGCGAGCGAGAGCCCCACCACCCCGGCCGCGCCCAGGATCAGGATCATCCCGGCGAACCCGAACTGGCCGTAGAGGATGGTCGTGAGCAGCGCCCCCAGATAGCCGCCGGGACCGACGGGGTGGGTCGGACGCAAGGCGGTTCCGAACCACTGAAAGACAGCCGACCCGACCGCGACCATCAGCGATAACCCGGCGACCCGGAGCGCCAGTCCGGCGAGCGAGCGGCGGCGGAAGAGCATGAAGTCGACCGCGGCGAGCCCGTGGAGGACCAGGATCGACGACCAGCCGACCGTGGTGAAGAGAACGTGCGCGAGCGTCGCCCCGACCGGTCCGCCGGGATTCAAGGCGGGGTGATTCGCGGGCTCGGCGGCGGAACCGGGTGGGTCCGCGGGGTCGTAACCGAGCACGCTGATGGCGAGGAAGAGCGTGGCGATGAGAAGTGCCGAGGCCGGAGCGTGTCGCGCCAGTGTGTGTCGGTCGAGCATGAAGGATCCTCGGCGCGATGGAAGAACGCCGGCCCGCCCTGTTGCCGCGACGGCGCTCACGGCCGTTGCGGACGACGGACCCTCCTTCGATGATCGGCCCGGGAACCGCTCGGGCTTTCCTTTTCCCGAGGTCCACGAGAGATGCGACGCCAATGAGTCACGTTTCGCGACGGACGATCCCGACAACCGGAAAAATCCGGAGGTTGGGCCTGTATTCGAGGGGCTTTGGAGGGTGGGCACGGCCCACCATGTCTGTTGGAGAGGCCGGTGGGCGATGCGAGAGGATGGCAAAGTCCGTCCTTCTCCCCCCGGGAGAAGGTGGCCGGAGGCCGGATGAGGGTCCGCGGTCGCCGCGTAAGGCAAATGAACCCTCATCCGCCGCTTCGCGGCACCTTCTCCCGGGGGGAGAAGGGTTAATGGCGGACTTTGAAATCCTCGTGGTG
>JAYUFP010000972.1:0-2889 GCA_043738665.1 Isosphaeraceae bacterium | reverse complement strand
CGCCGCTCCTCATGATCGCCGGAGACGGCGACATCATGTCCGACGTGCCGTCGACCGAGCTGACCTTCAACGCAGTCGCGAGCGCCGACAAATCGCTCTTGCGATTCGGTAAGGCCGAGGGTCACGTCGCCGACTATGGCCACTGCGACCTCGTTTGGAGCCGCTATGCCCCCAAGGAAGTCTTCCCCCCGCTCATTGACTGGCTCAATGCCCGCAAACTCGGTCCGGCGGCGTCACCGCGGACCTCGATGAAATCGGCGCCGCAATAACCCTCATTCGCGTCGAGAACCCGGCGCAAGAAAAACCGACACCCGGCCGGGGGGGGATTGGCCGGGTGTCGGAAATACCGAGCGCGAAGCGCCTGATCGGTAAGGAATTAGCCACTTTCCGGCCTTGGGGGAGATCCGGGGGAAGATCTTCAGTCCGGAACGTTGCCAGATCCCTCAATCACCAAGCACATGAGTCCGCGAAACCGGACGCCGAATTCCGGAGAATTTTGTCATTCGGTGTCGCGAGATCCTCGATATTTGACATAAACTATTCAATATTTATGGTTTAAAAAGTCGCCGTTCAATAACCTTGGGGGGATAACGACGGATTCTTAATACCTAATATAGTTGCGTTAAACCGACTCTCAGCGAGGGGGGTCACCGAAAGTCGGCATAGTCGGGCTTCCTACGCCCGGGTCATAAGAACGATTCGAAGTCTGGCGTTCAAACATGCAGGGGGGGTGTTGAGCACCTGACTCAGCATCGTTCCCAATTTACTAATCACATTTACTGAGAAAACCGGACACCGCGTTTCCCAAATATCACGCCACCGGACGGCCGATCGATCGTAAGTTTTGTATGCATCACGGCTTAAAATCTCTCAAACGATTCTTGTCGCGCGGGTAAAGCCACCGACGACACACGAACCCGTTCCCGGATCGGAAGGAACGGCGTCTCGATCGTGGTCAGGGCTTGAGAAACGCGTCGATGCAGATCTGGGACCAGGTTTCGAACGCGTCCCAGTCGTCTCGGAGCGACTCCAGGGGGATGAAGGCGGCGTCGGCGAGGTCGGCTTCGAGCGGCCTGACCGCGGCCCGGTCGAGGTCGTAGACGTGGACGACCCCGAGATGGACGCGCCCGACGGGGGTGGAATCGTCGTTGATGAGACCCACGAGTCGGAGGATTCCGGGGCTCTCGACGGCCACTTCCTCGTCGAGTTCGCGTCGAAGCGCCATTTCGTAGGCGTCGAAGGTTCCTCGACCGTCGGCATCGGCTTCGGCGACATGCCCTCCGACGCCAAGCGACCTCCGCCTTCGGAGTCGGGCCTCACCCCCTCCGCCGCCGCGTGTGTAGCAGAAGATCGAGCCCCCCGACCGGAAGACGACGTAGGGGATGATCTGTTTGAAGGAGGGGTCGTCTTCCACCTCCGACCGCGGCCGGAACGTGGCGAACTCGGGGACGAGCAACGCGTTCAGATAACGCTCAGCTTCGGATGAAAACCCTTGGAACCGTCCGAGCCGATCGAATTCGGCCCCGGGGACGACCAACACGCGCTCCGAATGGGACTGCGGCACCGTCGACTCTCCTTGATCGTGTTTTCCGCCAGGGTCTTCCGCGGTCGAGTTTCGCGAACTCACGGAACGGGTTCATTCTAACTCATCGGGAGCGGTCTGGGGTCCTTGCGGACCGCTTCGGGTGATCTCGGTCTCGAGCCACCCCGCAAGTCCGTAGGTTTCGGACCTAGACCCTTTCCGAACGCCCCCGCGTCGTGTCTAATCCGGAATATTGCCAGGAAGGGAAGGTGCCCGAACGACTCGGGCGTGAGTCGGCGAGGCGAAAAATGAACGGAAGCGACCCGGATCAGTCCTGACCGGCGAAGCGGCCGCGAATTGATTTCCCTTTCCTCAAACTGGCCCCTCAGGACGAATGCGGAGGCGTTTTCGATGCGACGTTTGCAAACGCGTTCTCTCTATCTCATTGCGCTTATGGCCGTGACGGCCGCTCTGCTTCTCCCCGGCCGGCTCGCCGCCCAGGCACCGGCCGCCGCCGCGCCCGGGGCCGCGGCTGTGGAAAACCCCGAGTTCCATTACTTCGCGTTCCTCTCCGATCCGAACTACGACGGGATGGAACGCTTCTCGTTGTGGGTCGTTCTGCTCGTCGCCGTTGCGGGCCTGGTCTACGCCGGCATGCTTGTCGGGCAGGTCGTCGGGGCCGATCAAGGCACTGAGAAAATGAAAGAGGTCGCCCACGCGATCAAGACCGGGGCCAACGCCTACCTGTTTCGACAGTTCAAGGCGATCGTCGGCCTGGTGTTCCTGATCACGGCGATCCTCTACTTCACCGCGGAATCGACCGCGGCCGTCAGAGCCGGTCGCGCCGCGGCCTTCTTCATGGGGGCGACGTTCTCCTGGCTCGTCGGCTTCGTCGGCATGAGCCTGGCCGTCCGCGGTAACCTCCGCGTCGCCGCCGCGGCACGAACGAGCTACGGCGGAGCCCTCCAGCTCGGCTACCGAACCGGCACGATCACCGGGATGCTCACGGACGGCCTCGGCCTGCTCGGCGGCACCCTGATCTTCATGGCCTATGGCGAGCACGCCTACGAGGTCTTGCTCGGCTTCGGCTTCGGCGGAACCTTGCTGGCGCTCTTCATGAGGGTCGGCGGCGGCATCTATACGAAAGCGGCGGACGTCGGTGCCGACCTCGTCGGCAAGGTCGAGGCGAACATCCCCGAGGACGACCCTCGCAACGCCGCGACGATCGCGGATAACGTCGGCGATAACGTCGGCGACTGTGCCGGGATGGCGTCCGACATCTTCGAAAGCTACGAAGTCACGATCGTCGCGGCGATGATCCTGGGCTACGCGAGTTTCGGCCATAAGGGTGTGATCTTCCCGCTCCT
>JAYUFP010000971.1:0-2890 GCA_043738665.1 Isosphaeraceae bacterium | reverse complement strand
AGCTCGACGAACCCGGTTCGGCCGGGCCTCTCGAGAACGTGCCGCCGACTTCACGATCGACGCGATGGTGGACCGGACATTCGCCGCCTACCGCAACGCCCGCCGAACCGGAGGGCGGGTCGATATGAGAAATCCCGAGATTCATTTTCAGACAGAAACGCAGACGCAACCGTCACCGAGTTTTCCGACCGCAGCAGCCACGATCACGACACCCGAGCCGACCCGAGGAGGCAAACCCATGGCCGCGAAACCGAGATCCGCCGAACTGCACCCCGGGCCGGGGTTTCGCGTCCGCGTGAACTTCCCGAGGCTCGACGCGACGTTGATGGAACAGTTCCGCGAGTTCGCCACGCCCGACATCTCCGACCTGTTGAACCGCCTCTACGCCGTGAACCCGGAGATTCACGGCTTGACCGGCCCCGGTCACACGCTCTGCGGCCCGGCCTGCACGGTTAAGGTGTTCCCCGGCGACAACCTGATGGTCCACAAGTCGTTGGACGTCGCCCGCCCGGGTGACGTCGTGGTCGTGGACGCGGGCGGCGCCCGCACCAACGCGGTCCTCGGCGACCTGATCTCGGCCAAGGCCAAGCACCGGGGGATCGCCGGGTTCGTCGTCGACGGCCTGGTTCGCGACATTCCCGCCATCGACGAGCTGGACTTCCCCGTCTTCGCCAGGGGCACCACGCCGATCGGTCCCCTCCATCGGGGACCCGGCGAGATTAACTATTCAATCTGCTGCGGCGGCATCGTCGTCAATCCGGGCGACCTGATCGTGGCCGACCCCGCGGGAGTGATCGTGATCCCCCGCGAGATCGCCGCCGAACTGCTCGAACGCCTCAAGTCGCACAAAGAAGCGAACCGGACGTATCTGGCCTCGGTCCGCCGAGGCGAGTTCTCGAACGCCTGGGTCGACCGCGTGCTCGACGATCAGAATTGCCCTATCGACGCAGCCGAAGACGAGTCGAACTGGGGCGAGAGCTGGCCGGCCGAGGAGGTTGTCGAGGCGGCTTCGGTGGAGGGGTGATCTCGACCGCGAAGCGATTCACTTGGTGGCGCACTCCCTTTCCCCCCTTGCGAAGGGGGCCGGGGGGGTGAGGCATGTGACATCGGATTCATCGACCTACCGCCAATACCGTTCAATGAGTCGTAAGCCATGAGATGATAATGAATTGTAGCCCCGATGGGGCGACCGAGAGTAGCCCGGGGCTTCAGCCCCGGGGATTCGGGCGACGCGGCCACCACCCCCGTCCAGCCCTGAAAGGGCGGCAGAGTTTTTGCGGTTCCGTCGCCCCTTCGGGGCTTGCATCAACGTGTCTGGCGACTTTGATCGAACCCAAGGCTCAAGCCCCCGGCGGCCATCGGTCGCCCCGTGGGGGCTGCAAGGACAATGCCGGGCAACGACTTGCGGCTCATTGAACCCTCTCGCCCCGAACCCCCCCCTTCGCAAGGGGGAAACGACGCACGCCAACGCCGGGTTCAAGTCTCAAAACGCGGCCTCGGAGCGCCATGAATGATCGGTATGTTTTGCAAGAACCGGGCCGTCCTCCTCGGACTGCACCTCGAAGCGCTCGGCAAGGCGTTCTTCCGCTATCGCAATCCGCTCCGCCGCCGTTCGGGTCGCTACCAGGTCGAATTCTACAACCGCATTTGGCGCGAGGCCGCGGAACAGCTCGGGGCGACGTTCACGCCTTTGGGTACGAGCATCTCGGAAATCCGCCTCGGTTCGCGGCGCGTCCGCGTCTTCGAGAACACCTGTCCGATCGACGACCCCGTCACGATGGCAGTCGCCGGCGATAAAGGGCTGACCTACAAGCTCCTCGAAGACGAAGACCTCCCGACGCCGCGGCACGCCCTCTTCACTTTCAAAACGATGGCGGACGCGATCCGGTTCCTCGAAGACTCGGCCCGCGACTGCGTCGTCAAGCCCGCGCGAGGCACCGGCGGGGGACGCGGGGTGACGACCGGGGTCAGAACCCGCAGCCACCTCGCCCGCGCCGCCGCCGCCGCCTCGGTGTACGGCGACGACCTGCTGATCGAGGAGCAGATGGAAGGCGACAACTACCGCCTCCTTTACCTCGACGGTGTCCTGCTCGACGCCTTCGTCCGCAAATCGCCCGGCGTCGTGGCCGACGGGAAATCGCGCGTCCGCAAGCTCGTGGAACTCGCGAACGCCGAGCGATTGAAGCAACGCGCAGGGGTCTCTCAGGTGCTCATGACGGTCGATTTTGACATGAAACGGACGCTCGCCAAGCAAGGGCTGAGCCTGCGGTCGGTGCCTCCCGCGGGGACCGCCTTGACGCTCAAGACCGTGGTCAACGAGAACCGCGGGGTCGACAACACCACCGCCACCGGCCGGCTCTGCCCGGAGATCGTCAGCGCAGGCGCGCGTGCCGCGGCGGCGGTCGGCGTACGGCTCGCGGGGGTCGACATCATCACGACCGACCCCACCGTTCCGCTCCGCCAGGCCGGCGGCGCAGTCCTCGAAGTGAACACGCCGCCGAATTACTACTACCACTACCAGAAAAGCGACGGCTCGTTCCCGGTCGCGCTTCACGTCCTCGAATGCCTGCTCCTGGAGCCCGCCGCCTCCGAGACCCTGGCCCAAAAACATGACCCGGACTTGGTCCACAAAGCGAGCCTGACATGACGACCGCCCTGACGGGAAGTCTACCCGAGACCGCGAAACGGGAGTCGCGGATCGGCACCATGACGCCGGTCGTGCTGCTCGGCGGAGGGGCCAACGCCTTGTCCGTGGCGCGGAGCCTGGGGAGGCTCGGGGCGACGGTCCGCGTCATCAACGAGCCCGGCGCGTTCGTCCAGTATTCTCGGTATTCCACGCCCCTCGACGTCCCCGCCAAACCCGGCGATGAGGCCCGCGCATGGGCTGAAT
>JAYUFP010000970.1:0-2895 GCA_043738665.1 Isosphaeraceae bacterium | reverse complement strand
GTTGTGCGACTTGGCATGGGAGAGTCCGCCCTTCTCGCCAAACGGAGCGGCATGACCGGGCTTTCGAGTCGTTCCGAGATCACCCCCCCAAACCCCCCCATCGAGGGGGAAAGTGGCGCGACCAAATCGGACGGACATAAGACAAGACGTCGTCAACGTCAACTTTTCATCATCCCAGGCTCGCCCTCCCGTTTTGAATGTCTCATTCACCGCCGCGCGAAGTCTCGCTTCGAAATCCGCGGCGACTCGGCGAATCATTGCGTCGAGTCTCGCAAAGTCCACAGGAAGCCGATCACGAACAGCGACGCGAATCCGTACAGAACCGCGGCCGAATGCCCCGAGTGCGTGTACGCAATCACTTGCATAGAGGAGATGCCGCCGCCGAACGACCAGCCGAGCGCCCCGAACATCGCGAAATACGCCGAGCGCCTGGCCCAGTCCTCGCGATCCGAAAGCGCGACAACGGAAAGGGCCGCCAACGCCCCGGCGATCATCGCCCCGTACTCGTGTCCGAAATTGCCCCGAATTCCCCATCCAACCGAAAGTGACAGCCCTGTGGTGAGAAAAAACGACAAGCCAGGCGTGGCTTTGCCGGCGAGCATCATGCGGAACACCCTTCGAGGTGGGAAAGTCGTCGTGGAAAGCGGCAGGGAGGCGATCAGTCGTTGCTGGCGACTCTCGGGAACGCTGAGACGGGGTCGGGCTCGACGACCGCCGGAATGACCCTCCTGAGATACCCTAGAGACTGGGCGAGCCACTCGGGAGCGCGTTCCGACCAGGGGATCGACTCGACGACTTGGGGTCGGGGAAGTTGCTCGGAAGTGTAAAGCGCCTCGCAGTCGTTCGCCAGTCGGACGACCGCGGAAAGTCCCGCGGGAGGCGAGCCCGGGAAGAACTTGAGCCAATCAGGGTCGTCGATGGACAGTTCATAGGTCCGGGGATGAAGCTCGATCGAGAGGTTGAGCCGCCGGTTCGCCCGAATCAGAGGGGCGAGGAGGTCGGGCATCGGCAGGATTCCGGAACCCACCGCCCTGGCCTGCCAGCTCAACCCGCGGGGACTGAACTCCAGCACACAGTCCTTGACGTGGGTCGCCAGAACCCTGGGCGCGAGGAGTTGTACCGCTCGCAAGGGGTCGTCGAGCCGCATCGCCAGGTTTCCCGTGTCGAGTGTCACCCCGCCGACGTCCGGATTAAGACGGTCCAGGAGCGCGAGCAGCTCATCGACGGTGAGGTCGGCATGAGTCTCGATGGCGAGCTTGACCTTGTGATCGAGAAGACACGGCGTGAGCGTACGAATCACCTCCACCGTCGCGGCGACCTGCTCTTTCCATGTGGGGTCGAGACGGAACCTGTCGTGGCGGTCTCCCACGTAAACTCGCGCGTGCGAACACCCGAGAGCGGCAACCCCCTCAACGTGGCGGATCAGGTCGCGCGCGTGCTCCCGGGCCGAGACGTGTCGTGCTTCCGCCCGGGAACGCCGCGTGGGGTTGGGTGAGGGGAGCCCGATTTCAAGGTAAAGTCCCAGGGCGTCGGTCTTACGACGAAACTCCGTCAGTCGGGTGGTCGAAAGCCCCGGGTCGATCGCCGCGGGTTCGAGGAACTGGACGCCGTCGAGGCCATGCTCGACGGCGAATTGCAGCGTGTCGAGCGGGGACAGCGCCTGATGACCGATGGTGTACTGGTCGAATCCGATCCGTGTCGCCATTTACCCGGCTCCCCGTCGGGAGGGTCGTGACTCGGCCATTCACCATCGCACCGCGGAACGAGGACCGCAAGACCTTGTCCCGTCAACACCTTCCAGATACTGAGGAGCGTGGGATCGGCACCTCGAAAAGCGCTTCGCGAACCCGGACCCAAAAAAATGTCGAACCACGCCGCGGAAAGGGTTGACGGGGCGTCGGCGTGACCGTATTTTGGCGACCGTCATTCGGACGTGGCCCGTTGCGGATAGGTGCAAAACCGAGGTTTTCCGGTCGGGCCATCGCTCCCCTTTTTCTATCCTTCCGCAGAATGATTTCGCACCGCCCTCATTCCCCGCGGTCGCGATTTGAGTGATCGAAAAGAAAAGGATCGTTCCTGGCGGCAAGGAGGCGCGGTCAGGATCGGCCCTGTTACCCGGGTCCGGGTGGCGGTTTCGAACCGCTGCGCGCCCCGGTGAAAGACGGCCATGCGGCCCGAGCTCGAGCTCAGCAGGAGGCTGAGACGGCCCGGGCCGAGGTCGCCGCTTCCCCAGTCAACCGGCCTTCCGATCGCGTTGAGTGTCCTTCGGAAAGCCATTTAAAAAAAAGAGTCGTCGCTCCGGCAGGACGCCGGGGTGATGACTCTGACGTCAAGGACGACGTCTCCATTCTTCCCCGGGCTTCCACGCGAGCCGGGCCTTCATTTTCCGCACGCCGGCTTGGTCGTGAACGTGCCCTGGCTGAGTCCGACAAGAGCGCGCCGTTCCACTCACTACCGTCGAGTCGCGCGGTGATACGATTTTCACGTCCGGTGTTCGGTCGATTGAAAATCGTCGAACGCGACAGGGACGGTAAAATCGGGCGCGGTCCTCGCCTTACGAGACGGCATAAAGCGGCCAAAATAGACATCGCTTATTTAAGTTGAGAGTCAGGGGAACGCAGACCCGCTGAAGGGGGCGTCGGCTTTGTCTTTAAGCATCGCTTCGTCGGAGATGGCGGCGCGTGAGAAGAACGGATTCTTTCCGGGTTCGGAGGGGAGGTCGACGGGCACGGCGGAGGGGGGAAGGGCGCCGAGGCGGACGTTGACTCGGTCCATGAAGGCGCGGGAGAGGGGTTCGTCGCCGAACAGGCCGAAGCGCGTGCTGACGCGTGTCCCGGCGTTTTGCGGGTGGAGCGTGATCGAGGCCCGGCGGTTGTCGGCCGTGGTCCCCTCCAG
>JAYUFP010000969.1:0-8848 GCA_043738665.1 Isosphaeraceae bacterium | reverse complement strand
CGCGGCCGTGCTCTCCCGTAAAGGCTCCCTCTGGGCACCGCTGGCGATCGGTTCCTGCCTGACCGGCGTGCTGGTCGGAGACTTCATCGTCTACTTTTCGGGTTACGCTTACGGCGAAAAGGTGTTGGGACATGAAACGGGGACGCAGCGAGTTGCCACACTAAAGTCGCTCGATCATTGAAACTCGATGTGCGTTTCGTAAGTTCTCCGCCAGTTCCAATCGTTGCCGGGCAAGTACTTACGACGTCAGGGCTGGTGAAGGACTTGCGAAACGGACATCGAACTGCGTCCCCGTTTCATACGTCCCGATCGCTCATGGGGCGGCCTATTCCAGCCAGTCACCCTTTTCCCGGCGGCGACGGCCTTCTCCTCCTTTGTGCAGGGTCGGCGTCCACATCGGTCGTTTCGAGGCCTGCTCGACGTGGACTCGCGTTACGGCCTGCCTGATCGCCGGACCGCCACGCGGTACGTTTGTCTCGAAGGCTCCGACGGCTTCGTTGCCTCCACCGCCGCTCCGATAGCGACTGGCCGGAGCGACCCAGTTGCCAGGCGGGATTCGCACCCTCTGAAGATCCCCGACTTTCACGGCGCACACAAAGCCTGACCCTGCGTACCCCTGGTTGTCAGCCACTCGGCGACGACACGGTTGTACGTTTCACGACTCTCGGGCGAGTCGTACTTCCCCGGGTAAACATCTCGACCGCCGATTCGGACGACGGCGAGGTTCTTCGGCTTGGAGTGGCGGTATTTCGGGAGGTGGGTTGAGATTCGCAGGGCGGCCTTTTCTTCCTTGCACGTCGTTCCGGCAGTGCCGGCCTGACATTGCAAGGAGGTCCAGGCCGCACTCCCTACCGACGGCAGGGAAACAAAAGTGCTTTCAGCGACAGGTTTTAAGGACAGGGTGGATGACGGGATTCGAACCCGCGATATCCAGATCCACAATCTGGCGCCTTAACCGCTAGGCCACACCCACCGTCTCTTCATGAGTCATAGTAAAACCCGCCGACATTTCCGTCAAGCTCTGGCGATCTCTTGCCGCGGGCTCAAACCCCCATTCCCGGACCCTCACAGGTTGGCGCTGAAATCCTGAGCGAGACTCCGGACCGCATGGTAGATTAACCCCGAGTGAGGCGTCGGAACCCTCCAGGGCTGGTCGAATTGTGACTCGACGATACACGCCTCGGGCACAATCCGGGGCGGGGGCCTTGACCCTTTTGCATAATCTCTTGACGCGGAGTTCCACCGCCTGCTGGGATGGGGCCGCTTCAGGGTGTCGGGGACGGACGAACGGTCAGAGCGGAAGCCCGCGAGAAGTCATCAGGGGACGTGACGGATGTCGAGCACTCTGCTAAGGATCGGGATCGCCGGCTGCGGCCCCGCCGCGCGGGTGCATGTCGATCGCTTGCTCGCCATCGACGGCGTCCGCGTGGTCGGCTGTGCCGACACGGATCTCTCGGCGGCCGAGGCTCTGGCCACCCGCCTGAAGAGTCCCCGAGACGGAACCGCGTGTGCGTTCTCCGATCACAAAGAGCTGATTCAACGGCAAACCCCTGACGCCCTCGCGATCTTCTCGCCGCACCCGTCCCACTATCGCGCGGCCATGGATGCGCTTCAGGCCGATTGTCATGTCTTCATCGAGAAGCCGCTTTCGACGAATCCTCAGGAGGCCGTCGACATCACGGGGCTCGCGAGAGGCCGGGGTCGAAAGGTCGGGGTCGGGCACCATTACCGGCTCAGCCCCGGCTTGATCGAGGCGCGCCGGCTGCTCGCGGTAGGGGCGATCGGTTCGGTGCGGCTGATCACTGCGACGCTCGCCCAGCCTTGGCTCTTTGTTCATCAAGATCAGGAGCACGCATGGCATTTTGACGCGAACGTCCCTGGAGGCGGAGTCATGGCCGACTCAGGGTGCCAGTTGCTCGACGCCTTGCTCTGGACGACCGGACAACCCGCGACCGAAGCCGCGGCCTTTCAGAATCGGCTCGATGCGGGGACGGATCTCGTCACGGCCGCAGTGATTCGCCTGGCCGACGGTTGCGTCGCGACGGTGGCGATCTCGGGGGTCAGTCCCGGTTTCCTCTATGAATTGAACTATCTCGGCGAGACCGGCCGAATGAGAGTGACGGACAGGACTCTGGAGCTTGAGACGCCCACGAGTCCATTAAGCCTTTGCCCGTTGCCTGAATCGACCGAATCGATTGACGGAAACTTCGTGGCGGCCGTGGTTGGCGGGCACCCGTTGTGTTGCCCCGCGGAAGACGCACTTGCGAGCGTCAAGCTCCTGGAGGCGATCACCAGGTCCACCGCGACCGGCCAAATCGTGCGTCTGGCGTGACCGCGAACGGTCCGAATTCGCCCCCGGGCGTCTGCACGGCGAGGTTCCGAGGAACGCCTCCGTGCCTCAGCCCCCTTAGGGGGAAAACGATTTCCATGTTGACCCCGCTTGACAATCGCGTATGACGTTGACTAGGTGTATGGCTCCGCCCGCCGAAACCCTCTGATTCACACATAGGGGCGAGCGCGCCATCGAACGACTCCGAGACAGGGTTGAAACCCTGGACCCGTTGGCCTGAGGACCGACCCAAATGTGGGACCGTCTTGAAATGCTTGCCACACTTGAAGAACCGACCACTCTCGTTCCCGCGTGGGACGGCCGGCTCGCTCCTCCGGGGATCGACGACCGTCACCCCGGCGACGAGGAAGAAGACTTCGACGACGCCGTTGATGACGACGACGGTGACGACGATGATGACGATCTCGATGACGAGGACGACGAAATCGACGACGAAGAGGACGACCTCGACGACGACGACGACTTCGACGACGACCTCGACGAAGAAATCGACGACCTCGACGTCGAAGAGGAGGACGACGACGACGACGACGTTGATGACGTCGATGACGAAGAGGAAGTCGAGGAAGAGGAAGAACCTTAATATCCGCGACGGAGACGCGACGGGGCGGGGAACTTCTCCGCCCCGCTCGATTACCCCGTCGTGTTGCGTCATGGGTTCATGAGGGGGGTCTCGGCGCGTCTTCGCCGCGATAAAGGGACGACCCGGCCGGCAGACGAGGCTTGAGAAAAACGATTGAAGTCGTTCGCCGGCCTCAACGTCCGCGACCTTCCGGAATTCGAGAACTTACGCTTGTCGTCCGAGGCGCGTTCCGGCTATTCTCGTCGTTTTGAATCCTGGCCGCGTGTCCCGCGACGATGGCCCGATAGGTCTTGCTACGTAGAGCCGGGAAGGAGCGTCAGGGCGATGCCCATACCCCACGACCGAACGGGTGACCCTTCCTCGGAAGGACCGACGCCTGAAATCTCGACCGTAAGGCTCCGCGAGCAAAGCCAGCTCGACTTCGAACTCGAATTCCTCGCCCGCATCCTGGAACGCGATCCGTTCTTCACCGACGCTCTCCGGGTCCACGCGAACAACCTCGCCGTCCGGGGCCTCTACGGCCGGGCCCTCCAGATGGACCGTCGCCTCGTCCGCCTCCTGCCGGACCGGCCGATACCCTGGTACAACCTCGCGTGCAGCTACGCCGTGCTCGGAATGACCGAACCCGCCGTCGCGGCGATTCAACGCTCTCTCGAGCTCGGCTATCGTCACATCGACCACCTGCGTCGCGATCCCGACCTCAAGGCGATCCGCCAGGATCCACGGATCGCGCGACTGCTCCGTCGTTTCTGAGTCGACCCCCTCCAGCGAGTTCAGATCGACTCCCGCGATCCACCGGGAGCCCTCTCGAACGGCCCGTCGGATTCCCGTTGCCGAACCGTATCCCAACATCCTCGGAATCCGTCAACTTCTCTGAACTTTGCACCCGATCGAGGTAAGCTGAAGTGGCATCCAGTACCACGAACCCGATGACCCACCACCTCTGGGACGACGTGCAAAAGGCGACGGCGGCCGTCCGCTCGCACTGGAAAGGCACGCCGCGCGTCGGCCTGATCCTGGGAACCGGTCTGGGAGCGCTTGCCAAGGAGATCGACGCCGATGCCACGATCCCCTACCCCGAGATCCCGTTCTTCCCCGAATCCACGGTCCTCGGCCACAAAGGCCAGCTCGTCTGCGGCACCCTGGCCGGTCAGACCGTCATGGCGATGGAAGGCCGGTTCCATCTCTATGAAGGCTATACCCCCGCGCAGGTGACGTTCCCGATCCGGGTCATGAAGGAGATGGGCTGCCATCTCCTGATCGTGTCGAACGCCGCGGGAGGACTTAACCCCTTGCACCGCAAAGGCGACCTCGTGGTGATCGAGGATCACATCAATCTGATGGGTCTGAACCCACTCACCGGCCCGAACGACGAGCGACTGGGGACGCGATTCCCTGACCTGATCGAGCCATACGACAAGGGGCTCCAGAAACTCGCGCTCCACGCCGCACTCGAAGCGAACATCGTCGCCCACCGCGGGGTCTACGTTGCGGTGACCGGGCCGAACCTGGAAACCCGCGCGGAGTACCGCTTCCTCAGAACCATCGGGGCCGACGTTGTCGGAATGTCGACCGTCCCCGAGGTCCTTGTGGCGGTTCACGCGGGGATGAAAGTGCTCGGCTTCTCGATCGTCACGGATATGTGTCTTCCGGATGCGCTGGAACCCGCCAGCCACGAAGCGATCGTCGCGGTGGCGCAGGAGGCCGAGGTCAAGCTCCGGACGATCGTCCGCAAGGTTCTGGAGCGTCTGGAAATGTGACGCAGTCCCGCATCGACGGAGGAGCGCGGGGATGTTCGAACGCCAACTGACGGTCTACGCCTTCTTGCTGAACTATGCCCGCCGACTCGTGGCCGACATCGACGACGCGAGATTCGCCGATCAGTCTTCACCGGAGGTCAATCACCCGGCCTGGCTGCTCGGTCACTTGGCGATCTCGACGGATCTCGCCGCTCTCCTCCTGAAAAAACGGACCGCCTGTCCCAAGGCCTGGCACAAGCTGTTCGGACCGGGCACCGCGGCGCTGCCTGATCGGAGCCTTTACCCCGCCAAGGAGGAACTCGTCAGGGCGCTCGAAGACGGTCACTCCCGAGTGATTGAGGCGATCGGAAAGGCCGACCCCGGCTCACTTGCGGAACCCCACGCCCTCCCGATCGACGACTTCGCGACGAGCTTGCCTACCAAGGCTGACTTTCTGACCCATTTGCTGACCTCGCACGAAGCCGGCCACCTCGGCCATCTTTCGAACTGGCGACGGCAAATGGGAATGCCGTATCTCTTCTAAGCGAAACCCCGGCGAATCGGCCCTCTCCTTTGACTGAAACCATGTCCACAAACGCCAAGCCCTATAAAGAGACTCTGAACCTTCCCGTCACCAAGTTCGACATGAAGGCGAACCTGACCGCGAAGGAACCCCTGTTCCAGGTCCGCTGGGCACAGGCCGACCTCTACGGGCAGATCCGGAAGGCCCGCGCCGGCCAACAATACAAGGTTCTCCACGACGGCCCGCCGTACGCCAACGGCGAGATCCACATGGGCCACCTGCTCAACAAGGTGCTCAAGGACTTCGTCGTCCGCTCGCTCACCATGCAGGGGTTTGATAGCCCCTATGTCCCCGGGTGGGACTGCCACGGCCTGCCGATCGAACACAAGGTCATGAAGGATCTCGGCAACAAGGCCGCCGGGATGTCCCCGACCCAGATCCGCGAGCTTTGCCACAACGACGCGATGAAGTGGTTCGGCATCCAGCGCGATCAGTTCCGCCGCCTGGGCATCGAAGGCGCCTGGGATAGCCCCTACTTAACCCTCGACCCCCGTTACGAGGCCGGGATCATCGACGTCTTGGCCGACCTGCTCGATCAAGGCTACGTCTTCCGGCAACTCAAGCCGATCCACTGGTGCCTCTCCGACCGCACGGCACTTGCCGAGGCCGAACTTGAGTACAAGGATGAAGTCTCCCCGAGCATCTACGTCAATTTCGAGATGGTCTCGGGCGTCCCTCACGCCTGGGGAGACGGCCCCTGGCACGCGATGATCTGGACGACGACTCCCTGGACCTTGCCCGCGAACGTCGCCATCGCCGCCCATTCGGACCTCGAATACAGCGGGATTCGCTACACGGACCCGACTTCGGGCAAGACCCTCCAGACGATCGTCGCGACCCAGCTCGTCCCCAAGGTTCTCGCCTTTCGGAACGTCGCCGACTTCACCGAGGTCGGCCGCGTCAAGGGAAAGGAGCTGGAGCACGCCGAGTACCGACACGCCTTCATCGACCGCGTCAGCCCGATCGTGCTGGCGAACTACGTGAGCGTCGATGACGGTACGGGCTTGGTCCACACGGCCCCCGGCCACGGTGCCGACGACTACCAGACGGGGCGAACGTACCAGTTGCCGACGCTCAGCCCGGTCGACTCCTCGGGCAAGTTCACCGACGATGCGCCCGAGTGGCTCCGCGGCAAGCAGGTCTTCGCGGCCAACCCCGACGTGATCGCCCGGCTCAAGAATTCGGGCCATCTCTTCCACGAGTTCTCATTCAGCCACAGCTATCCGCACTGCTGGCGGTGCAAGAAGCCGGTGATCTTCCGGGCGACCGAACAGTGGTTCATCGGGGTCGACCGCAACGACCTCCGGGGCCGCACCCTGAAGGCGATCGGGGACGTGAAGTGGCTTCCCGGTTGGGGCCGCTCGCGGATCGACGCCATGGTCGGCCAGCGCCCCGACTGGTGCATCAGCCGCCAACGCGCCTGGGGCGTGCCCATCCCCGCGCTTGGCTGTACCACTTGCGGGACACAAGTCCTCACCGCCGCCACCGCCCGTCACTTCCGCGACCTGTTCCGGAAGGAAGGGGCCAATGCCTGGTACTCCAGTCCCGTTGACGACATCCTTCCCCCGGGCGTCTTCTGCGAGAAGTGCGGCGGGAAGACGTTCCGGAAAGAGGGAGACATCCTCGACGTCTGGTTCGAATCCGGCTCAAGCCACCGCGCCGTGCTCGACGAACCCTCTTACGGTCTCGGAGGCTCTCCAGCCTTCATGTATCTGGAGGGGTCGGACCAGCACCGCGGCTGGTTCCAGTCGTCGATCCTGACGTCGGTCGGCAGCACCGGCCGCGCGCCGTTTGAGACGGTTCTCACCCACGGATTCGTGGTCGACGACAAGGGTGAGAAGATGTCCAAGTCGGTCGGCAACACGATCTCCGCCGTGAAAGCCACCGAGCAATACGGGGCCGACGTGCTGAGACTGTATGTCGCCAGCATGGACTACGCCGACGACATCCGGATGAGCGAGCGCGGCATCAAGGAGATGTCCGAGGCCTATCGCAAGATCCGGAACACGTTCCGGTACATGCTCGGCAACCTCGAAGACTATGCGGAGTTCGACCCCTCGACCGTCGCGCCTGAGTCGCTCCACGAGATCGATCGCTGGGCCGTCGGAGAGCTGAACGACCTGATCCGGGACGTCCGCGCTTCGTACGAGCGGTTCGAGTTCTACCGGGTCCATCAGCGGATCTACCAGTTCTGCTCGGTCACGCTGTCGAGCCTGTATCTCGACGTCCTGAAGGACCGGCTCTACGCCGAGCACCCGACCGGCCCCGACCGCCGTGCCGCCCAGTTCGTGATGGCGCGACTGCACAGCGACCTGACCCGGATCCTCGCGCCCTTGATCCCGCACACGGCCGAGGAACTCTGGGACTTCCTGCCCGCGTCGGACGCGAAAGCCCCGAGCGTTCACCTGGCGTTGTGGCCCGAAGCCACGGCTCGGAGCGACGACGACCTTACAGTCTCCGCCCGGTTCTCCCAGCTCATCGAGGCCCGCGAGCTGATCTTCCGCGAGGCTCTTGAGCCTTTACGCAAGGCAAAGACGATCGGGAGCAGCCAGGAGGCGCGGGTCACGCTCAAGGTCCCCAAGGACGACGTCCCGTTCTGGACCGAGCGCAAGGAGTTGTTGACGACCCTCTGCATCGTCTCGGACATCACGATCGAGGGGATGGACGGCGAGGCGACGGCCACGGCGGAGAAGTCTCCGTTCGCCAAGTGCGAACGGTGCTGGAACCTGCGGCCGAGCGTCGGCGAGAGTGCGGACCACCCAACCCTCTGCGAGCGCTGCGCCCGGGTCGTGACCGAACTCGCTTCCGGTCAATGACGGAAGGTCCGGCCTCAACACGATGAAGGCCGAACATGACGATTGCAAAGTCCGTCCTTCTCCCACCGGGAGAAGGTGGCCGAAGGACGGATGAGGATTCCCGGCTTCATCGCAATGCGAAAACACCCTCATCCGCCGCTTCGCGGCACCTTCTTTCGAGGGGAGAAGGGTCATCACGGACTTTGCAATCTTCCTGAGGCTGAGTCCGGGAATTTGCCAAACGGCGTGCAGCGGTCATAATCGACTCATACGATTCAAACCGCAATGCCGTACGCGCAAGGTTCTCTCCATGGCCGACTCGCCGCGTGACCCGCCGATCTCAGAACCTCCGATCCGCCTGGCGGTCTGCGTCTCGGGAGGCGGATCAACGCTGCAAAACCTGATCGACCTGATCCGAGCCAAGAAGCTCCGCGCCGAGATCGTTCAGGTGGTCGCGAGCCGTCCCAGGATCGAGGCCATTCCCAAGTCCGAGGCGGCGGGAATCCCCCTGGCGCTGGCCAACCGCGCCACGAAGAACGTCGCGGAGTTCAGCCGCTCGGTTTTCGACCCGATCCGTCAGCGCAAGGCCGACCTCGTCATCCTCGGCGGCTTCCTCTCGCTGATTGAGATCCCGCCCGACTACCTCGGCAAGGTCATCAACATCCACCCGTCGTTGATCCCCGCCTTCAGCGGCAAAGGGTTCCACGGCAAGTCCGTTCACGAGGCGGCCATCGAGACGGGCGTGAAGGTGAGCGGCTGCACCGTCCACTTCGCCGACGCCGCCTATGACGCCGGCCC
>JAYUFP010000968.1:0-2898 GCA_043738665.1 Isosphaeraceae bacterium | reverse complement strand
TAGCACGACCAGAGCAAATGGGCGACCGCGTCGCCCGGGTGGGCGATGATCTCGTCTTCGAGGCGTGCGAGGTAGCGCTTTACCGCTTCACCTTCGGCGCCTCGATGGATCCTGGCCGCGGGCTCGAATGTCAAACGGTAGCGACCGCCAGGCAGGTGGGTGCAGAAGACCATCACGACGGGAGCCCGGAAAAGGGCCGCGGACTCCGCCCAGAGTGACTGAAATGTGCGGCGGTAACCGAGGAAGCGAGCGGGCCGTGTGTTGGGACCGGTCCAGGGGACGTCCCCCTTCATGTAGACGACCTCGCCGTCGCGAAGGGCGGTCCGGGTCCGGAAGAGCCGCTTCGAGGCCTCCTCTGCGCTCAGGTTGCGCTTGAGAAAGAATCCCGATTGCGGATGGGGTTCGTCGAGAAGGTCGTAAGCGTCGCTCTGGTATTGTGAGATCCGTTGGGGACGCTGGATCAGCATCTTGAGCGGGACTTTTCGGCGATATAGCCAGTGGGTCGCCGAGAGGTGCGCCCCCAGGTGGCTTCCGACCAAGATGACCCCGCGACCTCGCTCGACCGCTTCCGCAAGATGAACGAATCCCTCAACGTCGAACCGGGCGAAGACCTCGTCGTCGGTCGCTCCGTCGAGCGGGCAGTCGCGGGCGAGGAAGCGAAGGATATTGCCGTCGAGCCCGGCGCGGACGTCATCCACATCCCACTCGGCGTGGGTCTCCCGCCGCATTCGGGTGAGCGCGTCGCGCAATTCCCGGCGTCTCGACGGCCAGAACGCGAGTAGGCGGCCGAAGCCGCCGAGAACCGAGTCGGCTCTCGAGGGACCGAGGAGCCGCAAGGTCGGCAGGAGACCGCCGTAAAAGAGCGGTTTCCAACTCAGGAAGTGGCGGAATGTCACAATCTCGTGCCCTGTCCGGGATCGCGTCGGTTTAAGAGACCACGCCGGCTTTGATAATCCCAGGATCGGCCGTTTCAACCGGGCTCTGCACCAAAACCCGACACACCCGGAATTCCCCCCTAAATTTACCGGCGTCGATCATTTGACTTCGTGGACCCGGGTGGCAGGGTAAGTCAGGCGACCTCGGTTCTCTTTCTCGAAGAGGCCATTCCGGCGATGGCGACCAAGCGAGCGACGACAAAATCGGCAAGTTCTGCGAGTTCACCGGCAACGGGACCGGTGTTCAACGCCGTTCTGCTCGGTGCGGCGGTCTGTTACGCGCTGGTTCTGCTGGTGAACCGGGGGCGGTTGTCGTGGCCGCCGAGTCAATTGCTCGCAAGCCTCTACACGGTGGCGGGTTGCCTGGCGATCGTCGGCCCGATCGTGCTGGCGCGCTCCGAGGCGGGAGAAACGGCGCTCGGCGAACTGCTATGGATGACGGGGGGGTTGCTGATCTGGGTTTTCGACGTCGTGGCGATCGTCCGGGGCGACTGGCGGAGCACCGCCTGGGTGACCCCCCTGGGCTATCAGACGATGGGATTGACGATCCTCGCCGTCTTGCTAGCGGGCTGGCGCTGCCGGGTGGTAGGACGGAACTGGTCGTGGACGAACGTCACGGGGTGGCTCCTCGGCCTCTTCTGGGTGGGACTGGCGATCGCGTCGATGCTTCCTCAGACTTCCGGCGGTTCGCTTGTTTTACGCTGAGTCGCGGCGAAGCACGTTGCGCATGCTTGACGCTTCGTCCGCGTGCGATTAGCTTCGAAGACATATCGGCCCTGCGCTTCGTCTCGGCTTTTCCCCATTCGTCATGATTTTCGAGACGTGCCGCGCGAGAGGTCGAAGACCCAGTCCCCGCCGGGAGGAGCTTTCCACGTGGCGATCGAGCAGAATGTGAAGGTCCGGGCTGAGGACGATACGACCTCGGTGATCGAGAACGAGCTTCCCGCATACCGCGCGGTCAGCCCAAGCGCAGTCTTCGCCGTCATCCTCGGGTTGATGTCGCTCCTGAGTTTCGCGTCGCCCTACTTCCTTGTCTTCTCCGGCCTGGCGATGTTGTTCGGCTACAAAGCCGAGCGGACCATCAAGAAATTTCCGGAGATGTACACCGGCCGCGGGCTCGCCCAGGCGGGATTCGGCCTCGGCCTGATTTTCGGCCTCACGGCCATCACGGTGGCCACCGTCCTGGGCGTGCTCCGGGCCAACGCGGCCAAGGGGTTCGCAAAGGAGTTGCAGACGGTGTTTCAGAAGGGGTCGCCCGAGGACGTCATCTGGTACATGCAGAACCCGACGCGCCGCGGAGAGACGACCCCCGACAAACTCGTCGAGGAACTGCGAAACGCCGGCGGCGGCAAACCCGGGGCCCCCGGCCCGTTCGAAGCTCAGTTCGGGATGGTCAAGGCCGTCAAAGAGGCCATCGCGGAACCAAACGCCGACATCCATTTCGTGGAAATCGAACGGCACGGCGATGCCGACATGACCATGTATGCCATCGCCGTGTACGAGATTCACAGCCCTGAGGCCAAAAAGGCCGCCGACAGGGAACGATACCTCGGTACGACTCTCAAGGCCATGAAGAACAAGAATGGTCGCTACGAGTGGTGGGTCGAGGATATGAAATTCCCCTACAAGCCCAACTCCCTCGCGGTCGCCGTGGACAAGCCGGTCGACGACGGACACGGCCACGGTGGCGGCGGACACTGAGGAACTCCGCGCGGGGCTTCATCGGTCGATCGACGGAGCCCTCCAACCCGGACGTTTACAGCGGTTCACGGCCGCGTGGCGCACACGTAGGGCAAGGCTTCAGCCCGCCTCCGAGCTTAATCGGCAGTCTGAAGCCTGCCCTACGGAGAGCTTGACGGCGCAAGGTATTCGTGAACCAGTGTAATACACCGGAGAGCACGCCGCGGACCAACCGGTCTCGTTGCGATCTCCTCAGGGTGCGCCAACGGATTCCGGCATTGTC